>DOEZ01000751.1:0-1568 GCA_003532715.1 Planctomycetaceae bacterium | reverse complement strand
CTGCGTTCATCCGCGGTTCCAAAAAAGAACCCACCCACACGTTGACCACGGCCAAGAAACGACGATGATTCGCCTGCCCAACTTTTTCCGTGTTCGCCAGCATTTCGACGCCACGCGGCTCGACGACGTTCAGGGCGAAGTCGAACGCCAACTGGCAAGGCTCGAACTCGGCTCGCGGATTCGGCCGGGCCAATCGGTCGCGGTGACGGTCGGCAGTCGCGGCATCGCCAATTTGGCGACCATTATTCAAGCTGCGGTCGAGCATCTTCGGCGACTCGGCGGCGAGCCGTTTCTCGTGCCGGCCATGGGGAGCCACGGCGGGGCGACGGCCGAAGGCCAGCGGCGGCTGATCGAATCGTACGGCGTGACCGAGACCGCCGTCGGCTGTCCGATCCGCAGCGGCATGGAAACGGTCGTCGTCTGCCGCACGACCGAGGGGACCCCCGTCCATTTCGACCGTCACGCCTTCGAGGCCGATCACGTGCTGGTCTGCAACCGCGTCAAGCCCCACACCATGTTCGCCGGGCCGATCGAGAGCGGTTTGATCAAGATGATGCTCATCGGCCTGGGCAACCGCGAGGGAGCCGGCGTCTACCACCGGGCGATCCAGCAGTATAGCTTCGCCCAGATCATTCGCAGCGCGGCGAGCGAAGTCCTCACGCGGTGCCGAATCGTCGCCGGGCTCGCGATCGTCGAAAACGCTTTCGACGAGACGGCCCGCATCGAGGCGATTCGGCCCGACGAGTTCGAATCGCGCGAGCCCGAGTTGCTGCTTCTGGCGCGGCGGCTCATGCCTCGGCTGCCGTTCGACGACGTCGATTTGCTGCTGGTCGACCGGATCGGCAAGGACATCAGCGGCACGGGCATGGACACGAACATCATTGGCCGCAAGTTCAACGACCACGGGGCCACGGGCGACGAGACACCGCGCGTCCGCCGCATCGCCGTCCGCGGTCTGAGCACACCGGGCGGCAACGCCCTGGGCATCGGCATGGCCGAGTTCTGCCGCTCGCGGATCCTTCGCGAAGCCGACTGGCACGCCACGCGAACCAACGTGCTCACCTCGGGCCACATCGGCGCGGCCATGCCGCCGCTGGACTACGAAACCGACCGCGAAATGATCGAAACGGCCCTGAGCACCGTCGGACTCGTCGAGCCGACCGACGCTCGCGTGCTCTGGATTCGCGACACGCTGCACCTGGCCGAGGTGGAATGCTCGACGGCGTATCTCGCCGAGGCTCGCCACCGCGACAATTTGGAGGTGCTCGCCGAACCGCGTCGGTTGCCACTCGACGAAGTTGGGAATCTGCTGGACTGACCAGGCGCGATCGAAGGCGTTTCGGCACGGTGCCGCCGGCGTTAGTCGTCTTATCTTGCCTTCGCGCCGCGACATGCTACAATGGGCCGAGAGTCTGGTCTGCCCGAACGACAACTGAATCGGGCCGACTTCACGCCGCGAACGGTCCCGCCCGCAACCGCCCCACGAGGAATCTCGCAAGGAGGTCGTTCGATGCATCCGCGCCGCACAGTCCGGACGTTAGTTTCCGTGTCAGTTCTCTTCGGCCTTG
>DOEZ01000758.1 GCA_003532715.1 Planctomycetaceae bacterium | reverse complement strand
GCCGGCGCCGACCTGGCGCTCAAATTACGTCAAGCGGCCGGACGTTGCGTCGTGGAATCGAACAGCCGGGTCCACGCGGTCGATCCACCGAGGCGGCCGACCAGTGCGTTTCGCCGCGCGCTACAATCCGAACGGATCTTTTGGAGGTGGGCGTCGCGCCAGACGCGTTTGGGCGGTCTGCCGGCGCATGTCGGGCAGGTCGCCGTCGATGTCGCGTCGGAGTTACCGGGCCCGGCCGTGTTCGGCAGCCTGTTGGGGCATGCACTGGGCGTCTGTCGAATGATGAGTCACCGTCGCGAACATCGCGAGTTGATGGCGATTCAACCGGAAGAAGCCGCCTCGTCGGTTCCCATTCTTCGCGGCCCGCATTTTTCGACGACCGACCGCATCGCCGACGACCGGGTTTTGAGCCGCACGGCGTGAACCGTCCGAGGTCGGTCCGACCCCATGGCGCGCGAGGCAATCGTCGCGCATCACGGTTCCGCTCGCACGCGGGAATTCACTTCCGAGCGGGAGTCGGCGGAACGATCATGGCCAGACGTCGCCGGCGCGGATAGAACAACTCGACCGCCGCGAAGAATTGCGATAGGTCGGCGAACTCGGCCTCGGTGCCGGCCAGACTGGCCAGACGGTCGCACAGCTCATGCACCATCCGGCGTCCGTCGGGCCAACGAATCATCAGAATGTCGTTGATGATATCCAGCATCTGATAGACGCGAGCCCGGGTCAGCCCCATCCGTCGCGATACGTCGCGAACGCTCATCTCGGGGCCGTCGAGTCCCAATCGGTATCGGGCCAGCAGGACCAATCGCTCCGTCCCATCGATCTCGATCTGCTTGAGCAGTGGCAGGATGAAGTGCTCGCGTATCTCGCCGACCGATGGAAGGGCCGAACCTTGCAGCCTCTGGTCGGTCCAGTGCCGAGCGTGGGCGACCCGAGGAGAACAGAGCTGATGGACCAGTTGCTCCATCGTGTGCCCGCCCGAGGCAATCTGGTGAACGTGATGAAAGACCTCGACGATGGCGCGAACTCGTTTCTGTCCGTGGGTTTTCATCCTCCGAATTTCGGCCAAGGTGGGTTGCGTGTACTTTTCGAGCGGGATCATCCAACTTGCCGCCGGTAAGTCTCGCAGACTGGACGTAAGGCGGCCCAATGGCTCNNTCGGTCACGGAGTCGGGATTGGGCGCGGAGGCCGCCTCTTTCGCCGCCGGGTCGGTCGCCGTCCCCGACGCGGCGATTGATTTCGGAGATCGGCGCGATCGCGGCGCCTCGACCACAAGATCGTCCGGGTCGGTGCTGACCGCGCGGGAAAGCAGCTTCAGGAACATGTCGATTTTCTTGTCGCCCACTCCGGGCGTCGCCGCCAATTCGGCGAACGACACGGCCAGGAGATCGTGCAACGTTCGATCCAGAAACGGCAACGGCAAGTGCCGGTCGGTCGGTAGTACCCAGAATTTCAGTGGTTCCTTCAGGTGTCGAGCGAAACCCTTGGAACTCAGAATCCGACAAAAATGCTCGAAGCGATCGGAAGTCAGAAGTTCGTCGACGGCTGTGGGCTTCATGGCATGACTCTCGCTTGTCACGGTGAAGGGAATAGGTTGCGCGCGAAGCGGTTATACGTTCGATCCGTCGGCGGGATGAAACCACGCCCCCAAGCGGGCGACACGGATGTCATCATCAAAAGGCAGGGGAGTTCTCAAACCGGCCAAGACGCGAACCTGGGCGTCTTGGCTGCTCGGTTGCGGAAGTCAGGTGGGCGGGTCCCAGGAATCCGGTGAGGCCTGTCGGCAATGCCCCCCGCGGATCGCATCCGAATTCCTGACCTCCATTGTTCCGCCTGGTGGGGGCCGGCGTCAAGTGGGAGGACGCTTTTTCCAGCCAAGAAACACTCGAAGAAATCGTTCTTGGGCATTTTCCAGCAAGAAACGCCCTCGTCTTTCGTCGTATGCCCCCCGCGAGGCTGGTATTCCGCGTCGCGGAAACCGTCACGCGGCGGCTCGTTTCTTCTCGCCACGTCGTTCGCTTCTGGCTTGCCACGCCACGTCGCGCCAAAGCTGCCGCGGGTCGATCGAACCTTGCGGAAATTGTCGCGCGTAGGCGAGCAAGAATCGGTAGCGAATGCTTGGCGGCACCCATGCATGGTCTTCGACGTCGACGGCCAGTCTCACCAGGTCGACTTCGCGTTGGCGCGCCGAGACCTGCTTGTGCAACAGGACGCCTTCCATGTCGACGAGCCAGACTCGCAACTCTCGGCCGTGTTCGGCAATCATGAAGCTGCTTCCTCTCAGGTCACGATGCGACACGCCGCCGACGTGCATTCGGCCGACGAGTCGTCCCAACTGCTCCGCGCACGCCGCCGCTCGCCGCAACCGTTCGCTCGACGGCCGGGTCGCCAGCCGCCATGTCCAGATTTGAAGGTCTTCGGCCCCGTCGATCCACTCGACGGCCAGACAGCTCTCGCGAGGCCACAGCCAACGAGGCCACCAAGGCCGCGTCGTGGAATGGCCGCCGTCGCAAATAGCCAAGGGTCGCGAGGTGGCGATCCCTCTGGCCAGAAGCGAGTGTCCTCGCCTCCAACTTTGCAGCGCGCGAGACCGGCGGAACCGATCGCACAACGCCCTCCAGACGCCGCGCGGACGATAACGCCTGACCATGACGGGCGTCGTGCCTTCGCCCCACGGGACGTCCAGTCTCAGGGTCAGAATCGCGTGGCCGTCCTCGGCCGAATCTTCCCGAAGTTGAGCCGGACTCGCCTCGGACTGGCGGAAGAGTTCGTTTCGGATCGGTTCCGGAAGGTCGCGCACCGCATGAAGCCGAAGGCCGCCGCGAGTTTCGACGACGAAATCGCTCGTATTTCGCAACGGCCCCCGATCGCGCCGCCGTTGAACGCGCGAGACGTGGGCGAGCATTTCGCGATCCAACTCGCCGATGAGCCGGTCGCGAGACGGGACCCGAAGTCCTGGACGACAGCGAAGATAGACCCGGAGAAATCTCCATCTTTCGGCCGTCGTTGTTTGACGAATCCACTCGGAGTGGAGTATCGCCAATCCCGCGCGACTCCTTTTCCAGTCGAATGGTTTGGAGAACCTCGCGCGGTTGAAATCGATCAGGTAGACGCCGGGTTGGCCTGGACTCTCCAACTCATCCGCGACCACCAGGATGTTGCCCGCGTGAAGATCGCCGTGCCACAAACCGGCCTCGTGCATCTTGGCGGTGAAGTGGGCGAGACACTCCACGAGCAACCGCCGCAGGCGTTGACGGCCGGCCGGCGGCATCGCACTGAGCCGGTCGCGAGCGAACCGATCGATCGGTTCCGCGCCGGCGATCGCTTCGACCAGGAAGAGGCTCTCACAGACCAATCCGCGGCGACGTTTTTCGGCAAGAGCGACTCTGCGAGCGGTGGGGATGCCGAGTTCCCATGCCCGAGCCGTGTTGTTCCATTCGCGCCGCGATTCACTGCCACGAAACAGATTCACGATTTGTTTATGAAGCCGAGCGCACTCCTGGTGTTTGACGTAGACCATGCGGCCATTCAGACGAACGCGATACACAAACCGGCCGTGAATGCCGTGGCGTACGATCGGTTCGGCTCCGGCTTCGGCCAGCCATTGGGCCGGCGGCAGCGAGTCGACCATGGGCAGAATGCCTTCCCATCCCGGCGCGACGCGCCATTGGTAATGGTCTGGCTGTGACGGTGTTGGCGTTGTGAGGAGGCGACGGAGACGGCTCATGGTCATCTCGGATAACGCGGGCGAGGATGGCCGAGCGGCTGCCACGAGCAAAACGCTCGTCCTGGACAATCCAAGCGGCGGAACGACCCGGCCGTCCGTGCCCGACGAATTGGACGTGCCGAGTGCGGTAGCACCACGAACGGGGTACTCTGTAGCAAAGTCGCCTTTTGCTCGCAAGGCCGGTTCTAAAGGGGGGTTTGATTCGAGGAGTTGATCCGGCGGATTCTGCCTTGGAGATTCGGGCCATTCTTGGTATGAATCACCCTTTGTGGGTGAGCGGACCGATTCCCACTGACTCGGATTGTCTACCGAAAGCATTATGTTTTGGATGCTTGTGTCGCCCGGTGCAAGTTGCCTTGCAACCATTCGGGGCTTTGCTTAAGTTTTGTACACGGTACGCAAACGTGCGATTTCGAGTGACGGTGGAGACAACCACGGGCGAGTCTGGCTCGCGTTGCCCTGGCATGGAGGATCAGATGGAAACGGCGGCAGCCATTCCGGCCACGGAGGATCGGCGTCGGACGGGCGTTTTGCTCGCGGTGCTTGTCCTAGTCTGGGCCTGCGAACTCCTAATCATCCAGGAAGTATCGTCCCATCCCGACGAATCGCTGCCGCTTCTGCAAGCCGTGAAATACGCGGCGCGCCGCATGGCCTTGAACCTGGCGGCATGCTCGTTTCTCGTGTGTCTTCTGCGGAGGTTCTGGCTTCACGCCGCGTCGTTGGTCGGTCTGATCTTCTCCACGATCATCGTGACCTATGCCGACTATTTCGAGCACCCGCTCTCGTGGACCACCATCTCCCTTCAATGGAACGAGGGGACATCGATTGCCGGACATGCCGCGAGCCTGATCTCGTGGCCGGTCGTCGCGGTTCTTTTGGCGGTGTTCGCCGTGAAGATCGGACTGCGCGAAGCGGTCGAACGCCGGCCGCCTCTTGCCGGCCTTCGACGACGAGGGGTGGTCGCCGGGGTCGCTTATCTCGTGCTGGCGGTCGGGTTCGCCGGGTTCTACAAGCCAATCACCCGCGTGAACGTCGGCAGCCCGGAGTATACCTATGGCTACGCGGTCGCGTGGGCCACCGAATTCCTGTCGTACGACGCCGAAGTGGTGCTGGAGCACGCGATTGCCAAAGCCGCGGTCAAGAGTCGGAAGCTCACCGAGGTCGAGGCTCCGCTTGATTTCGGCCGCCACATCGTCGTAGTGCAGGTCGAGAGCCTCGATTACGACGCGATCGACGCAACAACGGCCGGCGGGGAGGATGTCATGCCGTTTCTTCGGTACTTGAAAGGGCAATCCATGACCTACATGGTCAAGCCGTTTCACGCGACCGGTTCGTCCGATGCCGACTTTGCCCTGTTGACCGCCTCGACCCCGAACGGTCGAATCACGCCCTT
This sequence comes from Planctomycetaceae bacterium, assembly GCA_003532715.1. Classification (GTDB taxonomy): domain Bacteria; phylum Planctomycetota; class Planctomycetia; order Pirellulales; family Thermoguttaceae; genus UBA11386. Next base: position 4,958 of record DOEZ01000758.1, on the reverse strand, counting down.
CAAGGTGGTCGGATTTCCGTTCGGCGAATCACTGCCTTGGCTGGTCGAGCGGTTTGGATACACGGCCGTCGCTATTCACGGCAACACGGGCGCGTTCTTCCAGCGCCGCAACGCCTACGAACAAATGGGCTTTTCGAAGCTCTACTTCGACCAGGAATTGGACGACTGCGGCGTCAACGGGGCGTACGACGACGAGCTGCTGCGATTCTCGGCACGATTGATCCGTGAATCGTCCGAACCGATGTTCCATTTCGTCATTACGTGGACGTCGCACGGTCCGTTCAACAAGCTGCCGAGCGACGCGGAAACGATCCACTCATCGCCCAAGTCAGTCGATCAGCGTTATGTGAACTGCATGCGGTACGTCGATCGGGCCTTGGAAGAATACTATCGGGAACTGCCGGACGACACGACCGTCGTCATCTACGGCGATCATCACTCCTGCGTCCAGGGTTATGCCTCGGGAACGGTCCACAAGGACCGCGTTCCGTGGATCATCTGCCGAAAAGGCAAGAATCTCGCGGAGCAACATCAGACGGCCAGGACGGGGCTGGCGACGTCGGGTAATCTGACGCAACTCGACATGGCCTGCTACCTGCGCGACAGCCTCCAGACGTTCGCCACGATCGCGAATCAAGAACGCGCGAAGCGGAATCAGCATTAGGCCGGATTATTCAGCGGCCCATACTAGCCCGAACCGCAAGTGAGGGGCCTGAAACGGGTTACCCTCGCTTGCGATTCGGGCTTGTGTTTCGCTCGCTGTAATCGCCCCACCTTACCGTTGTTTCCGCAAAACAATCGCATTAACGAAGGCTGGCTCGGGCGAGCGAGGCTCACTCGGAAATCGACCGCGCGCGAGGGAAAAGCTCGGACACTTCACGTCGAACCGTGTCCAAGTAGTCCGTCTTGGAATAGCGAAAACGCGAGACGAAGGCGTCGACCTGGTTCGATACCAGCAATTCGTCGATCCGCCTCGTCTCGATGGGCGTCTTGGCGGCTTCGGTCGTGCTGTAGTAATCGAGAAACTTGAACGGGCCGCCCAACATCGTCTCGCTCGGCGCGACCCAAACGTTCGGCACTCCATAGGCGTCGGAGACGATCAGCCCGTGCAACGACTGGCTGAAGATCCTTTCGCATCGGCAAATCTCCGCCAACACCTTCAGGGGCGGCCAGCGCGGGTCGATCAACCGGCAGTCGGGCGGAAGCATCGCCCGAAAACGGCCAACTTGGGTAACATGCGGAACGAACCCATTGGCGAATTCGATCCGGCGCGTTTGCGCAAACAGGCAATCGACCAGGACGGCCGGATCGCCCAACAACGCATCGACGGCGCCGACGGCTTCGGCCGTGCGGATTCCGCGAACCGCGATGACCTTTCCCGGACACCGCGGCCGGCCCAAGGTCCCGCGCAGCAGCCCGCTGCCCACGACGACCGAGTGGTTTCTCGCCTTTTCTAGAATGCTGCCCGCGCCCAAGAGATGGCGTCGCTTCTGACACGATAGATGCACGGCGCGGTTCAGTGCCCGCGACCACAACAACGGGTTGATGTCGTCGCCGAAGTTAGGTCGCCCGACGTGCCAAAACACGGGCACGCTGTCGCGCGACGGCCAGGACCATCGGAGTTTTCTAGCAAGTTTGGTGATTCGGTGCTTCATTCGGCTATTTTCGACTATCGCCGTCGACGGTGGCGTTGCTGCCCGTCATGCGTCGAGGCCTCTCGTCAATCTCACGTCCGCCCGCGAAACGCATCCACAAGGCCTCTTCCGATGGCCCACGTGCGTCCCACGACGCGATGCGGCAGGTTGAATCGGAAATCGATGGTGTTGGCATACTCGAATATCTCCCGACTCAGTCCATAACCGCGTTTGCCCAGCATGTAGCAGATGTACCCGCCGCGCGCGCGTTTCCACGCGGCCAGGTCGAACACGTCGTGGAACTTCTCGATTTCGCCGAGCATCTCCAGCGTGAGCAGCGTTCGGCAGCATTTCCGGCAGACCGAGCAGTTCTTGCCGCCCGCCTCGGCGCGAGTGCAAACGTTCAAGTAGCGCCGCGAGGCTTCGATCTCCGCCACCTTCTGCGTCTTCCGCACTCGCGAATACTGGCAGCCGGTCGATAGGCATTCGAGCGTCTCGGTCGAAAGAAGGTGGACAGTCACCGGATCGCTTAGCGCCATGTTATCCGACGCGCCGATTCGACAGTCTTCGTACCGATGGGCCGAAGCATAGAGATAGCGACCAAACAGCTTCTGCAGCATCATCACCGCGGCGATGTTGCGCGGCAGATGCGTTTGAGCGTAATCCATGTGCAGGAGTTCGAGCAGGTTCGAATCGATCTTGACGAAATCAAGGCCGACTTCCTCCGGATAGCCTCGAAGCAGATCGTACCGCCGATTGAAGAGGGCTCGCGCGGGCTCGGAGTCGTACTCGCCGTGCGACCCCACGTTGTTGAATACCAGGCGGCTGATCCGATAGCCGGGTGGAGGCGATCCGTGGAAATGGTCGGCAAGAACGCAGAACGAATCGATGCCCGCCGAAAAACCGGTCACCACCTCGCCGCGACATTCGTGGGAATCGCCCGTGTCGAAGGCGGTGGGGACGATCGTGATCGAATGCAGCGCGGGAATCTGAATCCGAAGCAACCGGATGTAGTGATTTTGTAAGTTGTAGAGCAACTTCGCCGAGACGGGCGCCTCCAAATGGACGTCCTCGCCCAGCCGCATGGCAAGCAGCAACAATCCCACGAGGAATCCGTCGCATTTCTCGGTGGTTAGGTAAGGTCGATATCGTTCGTCCATCGAGAACCACAGATGCGTCCGCACGCCGGCATATTCGACCGGGGCCTGAATCCGCAACTTGTTGCCCTCGGCGTTCAACCGTGGCTCGCCTATGATCATGGCCGGTAACTCCGTTCGCGCGTTGCGTTGTCCATAATACCAAATCGCGGCTTCCGTCAGAAGGGCGAATATCTCGACGCGGACTTTGCGGCAGGACAAGGAGGCCTGCTTGAAGTCCGCCAAGCATAAGGACGGCCGCCAATGCCAGGTTGCCCCGTACGGCCGAAACATGTTGCCGTGCTTCACCACGCGAACCCATGTCCTCGAGAATCCTGGAACCGCTCACCGTTAGACGCATTGGGGGGGTGGGCCCTGGAAATCAGGCCGTTTCGGTCTTGGAGACATTCACCATTATTGGTACAAGTAAACCGTTTGCGTGTGACTAAGCCAAGCTTCGCCAGTTCAGCATTTTCATCAAGGTGGGTAAGGGCGCGCAGGTTTGTGATTCTGACTCGAATGGATTTTTCCTGCTATTCTCAAGTCCCTTCGTCGACCCAACCAGCTCGGTTGCCGCAATTCCGTGCGACCAGCGATGAGTGAACTTCGCCCACCGGATTTATGACCACACAAGTGCTAATTACGGGTGCTCGGGGTTTTCTCGGCCGGAATCTCGCGACCCATCTGTCTCGACGGAAGGACGTCCGACTCCTGCTGTTCGACCGCGACGACGCCGAACCGACGCTCGTCGAAGCTGTTTCCGAGGCCGACGTGGTCTTCCATCTCGCCGGTGTCAATCGGCCGGAGCGGGTCGAACAGTTCGAGGAGGGCAACGCGGGTTTCACAACGACGCTGGTCGACACCATTCGCGCGTCAAGACGCCGCCCCCACGTCATCTTCAGCTCGTCGATTCAAGCCGCGTTGGACAACCCCTATGGCGCCAGCAAGCGGCGTGCCGAACAGATTCTGCTGGGGTTTGCCGACCAGACGGGAACGCCCGTTTCGATTTTCCGTCTGAAGAACGTCTTCGGCAAATGGTGCCGGCCGAATTACAACTCGGTCGTTGCCACGTTCTGCCACAACATTGCCAACAATCTGCCGATCCAGATTTCCGACCCCGATGCATGGGTCGATCTGGTCTATGTCGACGACGTGGTCGAGGCTCTCGTCGCGGAGATGGACAAACAGCCCGTCCACGGCGGCGTCCTCGTCGATCTCGAAGCCGTTCGATCGCATTCCATCATGCTCCACGATCTGGCCGAACGAATCGAGTACTTTCGCACGATGCACGAAACGCTGTCGATCCCCGACTTGTCCGAGCGTTTCAACCGGCAGCTTTGCGCGACCTATCTCTCTTACGTTCCCGCCGATGGGTGGGAGTACGGCGCCGAAATTCGGCGCGACGACCGCGGTGACTTGGCCGAGTTGGTCAAATCACCGCGTTTCGGCCAGATCTTCGTCTCGCGAACTCGGCCCGGCGTCACTCGCGGAAATCATTATCACGACACCAAGATCGAGAAGTTCATGGTGATCGCGGGGCAGGGCACGATTCTTTTCCGCCGCATCGACCAAGCCGAAGTAATCGAGTTCCCGGTTCGTGGCGCGGATTATCGAATTGTCGATATTCCACCCGGCTACACGCACTCGATCACCAATACCGGCACGACGGAGATGATCACGTTGTTTTGGGCAAGTGAGCCATTTGATCACGATCGTCCGGACACTTACTTTCTGCCGGTTGTCATCGAGCAACACGTAGGGTAACCGTCTCATGAGAGTAGCGACCGTCGTCGGCACCCGCCCCGAGATCATCCGCTTGTCTCGCGTTATGGCCGCGCTGGACCGCTACGTCGAGCATGTGATCGTGCATACCGGCCAGAACTACGACCATGAATTGAACGAAGTTTTCTTCGACGACCTCGAAATACGAAAACCGGATCATTTTTTGGAGGCAGCCGGAGCGAATGCCGCTGAAACGATCGGCCTGGTCATCGCGCGGAGCGACGATGCGTTCGCCCGAATCAAACCCGACGCCGTGTTGATCCTCGGGGACACGAACTCGTGCCTGGCCGCTGTTTCGGCCAAACGCCGCAAGATTCCGGTATTTCACATGGAGGCCGGAAACCGTTGTTTTGACGAGCGCGTGCCCGAGGAAATCAACCGCAGGATCGTCGACCACACGGCCGAC
>DOEZ01000287.1 GCA_003532715.1 Planctomycetaceae bacterium | reverse complement strand
GGTGCCAGTCTGTTCCGGAAACACGGCCATTGCCTTCAGGTAAGCCGAGACCGATACCTCGCTCCGGGTTGTCGCTTCATAAGCCCAGCTCGCGATCGCCTGCCGGTCGGCCGGCGACTTGATGCCCACGATTTTTGGTCCAAGCAGGACGATGTAAGCGTTAATCGGCAATTGCAGGGCGCCGCGCCCATCGATCGTGTCGAGCCGACCGCCGAGGTATTTGGCCAGTCTCGGCAGGTTCGGCTCGTTCGTCGTCGAAACAACCCCCAATTCCCACACGGGCTCGCCTGTCGCCAAGTCGAGCCTCGCGGCCGTCACAATGCGTTCGACGTTCGGCCCGCTGAGGATGCTCTGATCCATGATCGGCGTCCCGCCGTGCTCGGCCCGAAGTTGCCTCGCGTACGCACTCTCGCGTGCCTGGGCCGCATTGATCAGGATCAACACGTTCGCGTCGCCGGGAACGGGAATAAGATTCTCCTTGAACGAAGCGGCTTCAACGAGACCCGCGGTGACCATCATCACCAAAAAGGCCAGAACCCCGACCAATCGAACATTGCGAATTGTCATCGACATCTCCCTTGCAAATCTCACGGGTTAGTTTCTCCTCGGCGGCGCGGGGGTGAACGTGAATCGCGACGAATTCGAAGCACGACTCCCTCGCCGAAAGCATACCCCCTATTCTATGCAATTCACCGGCGCGTGGCCAGCAGTCGGCCGCATTATGCCAGAACGGTGAAACAAGGCCCCAGCTTCCCGTCTGGAAGAACCAGCTTCGCGAAACGATATCGGGCCGAGACGCACCATTGCCGCCAACTTCTTCCCGTAACTGCCATCCCGACACGCCGCCAAGAGACACTTCTTCTGGGTGGTTTGATTCGCGATGTGTCAGTACTCCACGTGTCGACCGTTGTACTCACGAGTCTCCGCACGTACGCACACCATATGCCCGTTTGCCCCAAGGCTCGCCCCCCGTCGAGCGCTCAAACAGACACGTGGTCGCGGCAGGTTTGCCTTGACTCTCCCGCCCCCTATTCCCTATGCTGACCACTTGGTGGCCCAACTCGCATGACGCGACGAATGCCGCCGCCGATCGCCGCAACAGTTCTCGGCCCCACGACCATCCGGCGACGACAACCGTTCGCGAATTTGCCTGAAACCAACTTCCCGCCCCTCGGCAACCGTCTGATGCGTATTATCGACCGCTACATTCTACGGCAGTTCGTTCAGACCTTTCTGATCTGTTTCGTTAGCCTGGTCGGGCTTTACGTTGTCTTCGATGCGTTCACGAACCTCGAGAGCTTCCTGAAGGCGGCCGGCGACAGCGGCGGTTTGCTGGGAATCATTGCGTCGTACTACGCCTATCAATCGTTGGCCTTTTTCGACATGACCGCCGGCATCCTGGCTTTGATTGCGGCAATGTTCACGATTACATGGCTTCAGCGGCACAACGAAATGACCGCGCTGATGGCCGCCGGCGTGCCTCGGTTTCGCGCTGCCCTGCCGGTCATTATCGCGGCCTCCTCGATTGCCGTCTTGGCCACCGTCAACCGCGAACTCATCATGCCGCGCTATCGAGCCGAGTTGAGACGCAAGCCGAGCGATCTGGCGGGCGAGGTCTCCCGCTCGTTCGAGTCGCGCTACGACGAACAGACCGACATCGTAATTCGGGGCGACGCTGCCTACCCGGCCACGCAGCGCATCGGCAAGCCAACGTTTCAGTTGCCTCCGACGCTGGCCTCCTACGGAAGCCAGTTGATCGCCGAGAACGCTTTCTTCCGACCGCCGGAAAGGGACCGTCCGGGCGGATACCTCTTGGTGAGCGTGAAACAACCACGCGATCTGACGTCGCGCGACTCGCTCAAGCTGGACGGCCGGCCGGTGATACTCATGCCCAAGGACTTCGACTGGCTCAAGGACGACGAGTGCTTCGTCGTCAGCAAGGCCAGCTTCGACTTGCTCACCGAAGGACTCGAATACGCCTCCACGGCCCGCATGATTGCCGGACTCCGCAACCCAAGCATCGATTTTGGACCCGGCACCCGGGTGGCGATCCACGCTCGCATGGTGCATCCGTTCACCGACATCACGCTGCTGTTACTGGGGATTCCCCTCGTAATGACGCGTGAGAATCGAAACATCTTCAAGGCAATCGGCCTTTGTGTACTGGTGGTGGCCATATTCGTGTTGGTTCTGATGGCGTTTCAGTATTTGGGAACGACCTATCTGATTCCGCCCCACTTGGCCGCGTGGGCGCCCCTGCTGGTATTCGTACCCGTCGCCGTCGCCATGTCGTCGTCGATGTGGAAATAGTGTAAACAGAGGAACCGCCTCCCATGAGATCTCACACTGCGACCATGCTCTTCGCGATAACGGCAACCATGAGCGCGCTCGCCGCGACCGCCGTCGCCAAGCCGATCGAGGGCGACTACGCGTTGTTCGAGGACCAAACTGTCAAGATCCGCCGCAACGGCCCGCAATGGACGTGCGCCGTCGCCGACGGGCAATGTTACCCCATGACGGCCGCGAACCGGAACGCCTATCGCGTGAAAGGGTTGGATGCCACGCTCTCGTTTGTCGCCGGTCGCGACGACAAACCCGACGTGCTCGAAATGACCCGCTACGCGCAAACGGTCTCGATGCCTCGAACGGTCGCGGGCCAATCCGTCGCTACCTCGCCCCGACAATGCACCGCGACGCCGGAGTTGCTCGACGAACTGATTCCGCGACTGATGATCCTACACTCGGTGCCGGGAGTGTCGATCGCCGTCGTCGAAGACCACGCCGTCGCCTGCCGCCGCCAATACGGCCTTCGACAGGCCGGCACGGACGAACGAGTCGACCAAAACACGTTGTTCGAAGCCTGCTCGATGACCAAACCCGTATTCGCGTATATCGTGCTGCAACTGGTCGAGCAAGGCCGACTCGATCTAGACCGACCGTTGGTCGAATACCTCGACAAGCCGTACTTGTCCGATGATCCCCGGCACGAGAAGATCACGGCTCGCATGATCCTGTGCCACACGTGCGGCTTTCCGAATTGGCGCAAGAAAGGCGAGCCGCTCCGAGTGAAGTTCGAGCCGGGCACCCAGTTCGAGTACTCGGGCGAAGGCTTCGTTTACTTGCAGCGCGTGGTCGAGCACTTGACCGAAACGACGCTCGAAAAACACGCGCGACGCGTCCTGCTCGATCCGATTGGAATGAAANNAGCAACTCGCGGCGGCGGGCCACGACGAGCAGGGCAACGTCAAGACGGCGAAGCCCCGGTTCCTCGAAGCTAATTCGGCCGCCTCGCTGTTCACGACGCCCTCGGAATACGCGTTGTTTCAGATCGAGATGATGCGGCCCGACCGGTCGGCCGAACATTCGCTGAGTCGCGAGACGGTCAAAGAAATGCTCACCCGCGAGTTCCAGGCCGATGGGCGAAAACCGATCAAGCGATGTTCGCCCGCCGTGTCGGACGACGTCTATTTCGGCCTTGGATGGCACATCGACGCCACACCGCTTGGCGATCGCATCTATCACGGCGGCACGAACGGGTCGGGATTCCGTTGCTACAACGAATTCGATCCGCAGCGCGGCTCGGGGGTGGTGATCATGACGAACGGCCTCTCGGGAGACAAGCTCTGGGAAGCCGTGGTCGAGCGAATCGCCCCGTAGAATGACGACGAAGCGATCGGCTCCAGTGGGTTCTTGAGGACCGCGCTGTCGCCTTCTAACGTACCCGACCAGCCTCGCGCGATGCCGCCTGAAACTTCGGTCCCGAAATCATCGGAAGAGCAGCCGTTTTTCGAGTCGCGGTTGTCGGCGTCGTTCCACATTCCTTCGCTGCGGCGTCGGCCATCCTCTCGGGCGAGAAACGTTCAAAAAACTCGCGTTCGCGCCATAGCGTGGTCTTGAGACGGCATCCACAGTCGCCGGACATTCGACCGGAGTCCGATTTCTCGGCGGTCGCCGCTCGGCTCCGCTGGTACCGCCGCACGGCCGCCGCCAGCGCGCCGTTCAACACCCACCGCCGATCCGGCGACGTCCAGGGCATGGTCGCCACCTCCAGGCCCCATCGCGCGACTAGGCCCAGCAGGCACCGGGCTACGTGCATCGGATCCCGAAGGTTCTTCCACTCGAATAGCAGCACGTTCCGCAAAGCCAGCCGAGCGAAATCCTCGCGGCCGATCGGTCCGCCGAGGCCAGTCGGGCCGCAATGCCAGCAAAGCGACTCGGGCACGTAGCACGCCCAGTAGCCGCGCAGGAAGCCGCGAAATGCGAAATCGAAATCCTCGAACGGTCCGGGCAGATAGAGCGGGTCGAATCCGCCCAGTTCCAGAAACTTGCGGCAGTCGATCGCCATGACCTTTCCGGCCGAGGCCGTTGGTCCCGGCCGGTCGATTCCGGCCACATGGCCCGGGAAATGGGCCGTCGGTTGCACAAGTCCCCATTGCCACCCGACGGCTGTCCGAAAACCCTCGTACCGCTCCTCGCCGAACCGGCGGCACAGGGGAACCGTCATGAGACAATCCGACTGCTCGGCCAACAACGGCTCGACGAGTGGATCGATGCTTTCCTCGGCAAGCCGTACGTCGCCGTCCAAGAGCACGGCGATGCGGCCGGACAGAGTCCCGACGAACTCGTTATGGCCGCACCGGCCGCGATCCGGCCTACGAATCACTCGGACCGAGGGAAAATGTTCGGCCAACCATGCACCCGAATCGCCACTCGAATCGTTGTCGACCACGGCGATATCGCACCGATGCCGGGACCTTCGGGCCGCAAGCAGCACCGAAGGCAGACACTCGGCCAGCGACGCTCGACCATTGCGATTCAAAATGACCAAATGGACCAACATGCAGCGCAAACCTCGCGACCTGGGCGCCGCTTGTCAAGATCGGGCCGACTCACGGTTCAACGCCGCCATACGGCTGCGCAACGCCGGCTGGTGGTCCAACAGATTGGCAATCCGTCGCCAATCGAGTTCTTCCGGCCCCAAGGCGTCGACAATCGTCAGAAGATGCTCCCAGTCCTCTTCAATGTCGATCGTCAATCGCACGTCGTCGCGGTCCACCTGGGCCGGGGCGGGAATCAGCCGCAGCTTGAACTGCTCGGGGTGGCCATGGATGAACGACGTCACCTCGCGACGGTCGTCCGACGAGGTCGCCTTGCGATCCGCCCGACGCAACGCCTCGGTGCTGATCCACTCGCCGAAAACGCCGATCGACGAAAGAATGGTGGGCCGGCCATCGCGCGAGCAATAGCTCACGTAGTCGCACGAAGGCTGCGATTGAGCCGTCGTCACCAGCCGATCGATCAGCATGGGATCGACAAACGGCTGGTCCGCTCGCACGCGAACGACCCCTTCGCAACGATACTGCTCCGTGGCGGCCACGAACCGCCGCAACGGATCGTCACCCTCGACCGACACGATCGGAACGTCGGACGGAACCAGCGAGGAAAGGCGCCGACTTGTCGATCGGGCATCCGACAAGACAACCACGCCGTCGAGTTGCTGGCAATCGGTCATGCGACGCACGACCCACTCCAACACTGACTTGCCTCCCAGGCGTCGCGCCGCCGTGCCACGGCTGCCCTCCACGCCGGACCACGTCTGAATGATTCCAAGAGTACCAAGCATCTTCTCGCCTCGATTCCTACTTGCTGCCTAGTTGCGCTTCCATGACCCCAGAGACATAAGACTTCCGGGAAACGTCACGAAGTCTAACGCGCCGGGCGCGAAAACTCAAGAGAAAACCCAACCAGTCCGGATTATTCACTAGCCCATACTAGCCCGAAGCGCAAGCGAGGGTTCTGAAACGGTTTCTCCTCGCTCGCGCTTCGGGCTTGTGTTTTGCACATCGCGCCGAAATCACAGGCTCGTGAGCAATCCCGACTAGACGCCGCATCGCCCACGTTGCCTCGCCGCCGAATCGCCAAACGGCCGTTTCGACAGGATGTAACCTACGCCGGCAACCAGCAAATCGTTCAGTTCGCTCTTTCATGAAGCATTAAAAAAAGCCCCAGAGTATCCACTTGACCCATTTTGAGACGTGCGGCACACGAATTCTTCGGCTGGGCTGAACAGGGGCGTGCCGAACGTTATACTGGTCCGCGTATTGCATGTCGCCAATTTGTTTCATTTGACACTTATATCCATCGCGTCATGGTCCCGCTCGCCACACGATCGCCAATTCTCGTTCGATGGCTCTTGGTGTTGGCCGAAATCGGCCTGGTCTTCGTGGTTTTTGCCCTGTACGGAGCGTGGCCGGTCCCGGACGTCAACGAAGTCCATTACCTGGGCAAGGCGGTCCATTTCTGGAACCCCGAGTGGGCGAAAGGGGATTTCTTCCTCGATTCGACCGATGCCCACTGGGTGTTCTACTACGGCTTCGGCTGGCTTTCGTTGTGGCTCTCGCCCGTGGCCTTGGCATGGACGGGCCGCGTGGCAACGTGGTGGCTGCTGGCCTGGTCGTGGCGGCGGCTGAGTTGGGCCGCTCTGCCCCGGCGGTGGTGGTCGGTGGCTACCGCCGCAATCGCGCTGCTGTTGATCGACCGTTTTCAGATGGCGGGCGAATGGATGGTCGGCGGGGTCGAAGCCAAGGGTTTTGCCTACGTTCTCGTGTTGCTCGGCCTCGAATGCCTTCTGCGCGACCGCTGGAATCGAACGTGGCTCTGCTTCGGCGGCGCGTCGATGATCCACGTGATCGTCGGCGGATGGGCGGTGGTGGCCGCCGGCCTGGCGTGGTTTCTGCTCGGCCCCGACCGGCGGCCGACGCTTCGCTCGATGACGCCCGGACTGCTCGGCGGGTTCGCGATCTCCCTGCCGGGCCTCATTCCGGCGCTGCTTCTGGGGTGGGGCGTCGATGCGTCGGTCGCATCGCGAGCGAATGAGATCTATGTCTTCGCGAGGCTCCCCCACCATCTCAATCCGGCCCGATTTCCGGCTCATGTCCTGTTGCGGTTCGCCGCGATGCTGTTTGTCTGGGCGCTGGTTCGATGGAAGACGTCGGAGAAGCAGCCCGTCTGGCGACTCCACTGCTTCGTGGCTGGTTCGATCGCCCTGTGCATGGCCGGCATCGTGATCTGCCACGCTTTGGCCGGGCAGCCCGACCGCGCGGCGGCCCTGTTGCGATTCTATTGGTTCCGCCTATCCGACATCGCCGTGCCGATCGGCCTCGCACTGGGAACGCCCGTGTTGATCGAACAACTTCGCCCGCTCAGGCCGTCGCTGGCTCGCGCGGCCGGCGTTCTCTTCGCCGTCCTGGCCCTGGGCTTTGTCGGCTGGAACGCCGGCGAACTCGTCGCGGGCCGCGAGATTCGCGTCATGCCGGCCGAGCGGATTGGTTTCGCCGACTGGCGCGACGCATGTCGGTGGATCGCCTCCTCCGGCGAGATTCCCGACGATGCCGTCTTCCTGACGCCCCGCCTATCGCGCACCTTCAAGTGGTACGCCAACCGCGCCGAGGTCGTCAACTGGAAAGACATTCCGCAAGATGCGGCTTCGATCGTCGAGTGGTGGGATCGAAACGGTTGGGTTCACGCGACCGGCAGTGAAGACGCGGACCGGCGGTGGTTCGATTCGCTGGCCGAACAGGGCGAATATCGGCTAGTCCTACTCGGACGGCACTACAACGCCAGCTACGTATTGACCGTGACAGAACCGCGACTCAATTTGCCCGTGGTCTACGAAAACAACTCTTTTATCGTTTATCAGCTTGAGTAGGGTGGGGCGACGAGCGGCCGGGGCAGCGTCGAACAGAATCGATCGTCCATGACCGGCCGCTCGTCGCCCCACCGTACGTTTATCTATTCGCGTCGATCAGATTTTCCACAAGCAACATTACCCCACACGGAGATGGCAATATGCGAAGGACTTGCCGCAGAGCCGTCCGTTTCATCCTTCTTGCGGCCGCTTGCTGCTTGATTGTTGTCTCGGCCGGCGTTGCCACGGGAGTTGCCGCCGACAAGCGGCCCGTCCTGTTGGTCCACGGCATGGCATGGGACGTCGACATACCCAAGCCTGTCTGGGGGTCGCTCGAAAAAGATGCCGAAGGCCGCGAGCAGTGGACCGGCATGGTCGGTTTTCTCGAGAACCAGGGTTGGTCCTACGGCGGAACCTTGAAGGCCGGACGCGGCACGCTCGAAATGCCCGCGTGTCTCGATCCGAACGGCGCCACGGTCGAACCGCGCGATGCACGGCTCTTCGTGCTCGAGTTCTCGGCCGCCGCCAACACCGACGGGCTGGCCCACAAGGGTCTCGAACTGGCCGAGGCCGTCAGGCAACTGTGCCGTTTCACGGGGGCACGCAAGGTTGATGTGGTCGTCCACAGCGCCGGCGGACTGGCCGCCAGAACGTACCTTCAAGGTGCTCTGCCGGGCGTTCCTTACCGAGGCGACGTCGATCGGCTTGTCACGATTGCCACGCCGCACCTGGGCGCGGCCGTTGCATCGCAAGTGGGCGACCTGCTGGGCACCCGGGCCACGTCGCTCAAGCACGACGCCCCGCTGATTGTTCGACTCAACACCGATCTCGACTTACCCGACGAGGTTCGTTTCGCGTCGATCGTCGTGCGAGGCTTTTCCGCCGACGTTCGCGGCAAGGGCGATGCCTATAAGGAACGGATCGATGCCCGTTTCGTCGCGCGATTGCCGGTCGATTATCGCGAGGGGGGCGACCAGTTGGTCCACGTGCTGAGTCAGAACCTTCGTCTCGCGCCGTGCGCGGCGCGTTACGAGGAAGCCTCGGGGCTTCCTATTCAGTATGCGCTCGCTCGCGTGGACGATCCGTCTCGCGGGCCCGGGGGGCGGCGCGTCCACGGCGCGGCGCCGCTGGACGAGGGCGTTCAGCAACTTGTCGCTGAGTTTCTGACCGAGAACTCGAGTCCGTGGAAACCGTGCGATTTCGACAAATTCGCTGAGTGGCTCGATCGCCAGGCTCGACTACATGCCGTCGGCCTAATCGAATGGGAAACGCTCCGCCAACACCGAGCCTCCGAGGTCCGCGAAGTAGACCTCGCGCGGTTTCAACTCGTCAAACAGGAAGGACAAGTACGCTCGTATGAGTTCGATGGGGAGGCGACGTCGGTGCCTCGCGCAATGCCCTTGCGACGGCAGAAAACGCATGGCCGAGGGACTCTGCATATCGAGTTCGACCGTTTCGGACGAGTGGTGGGTGCGGAGGCTACAATCAAGGAGTAGGAAGGACAAGGAATCGCGGTAACACGAAGCACGGTTTTGGAACACTGATACACGCTAATCTTCGCTGATTGCTTCCTGGTTTTGACATGATGATCTTCCAAAATCGTTCGGCGAAGAGATTCTGGCATCTCGCAAGCGGACCGAACACATGAACCCATATCGCATCGCACCGCCGCCGCAATGGTGGCCACCTAAATTGAAACCCCGGATGGTTCGTTTGTTGCGATTGCTTCGCCAGCGTCTGCGCGTCCGGGAGCAGAGGCTGATCGAGATCGAGGTGCATGGCCTGGAGCCGGTGCGTGAAGCATTGGCCGCCGGCCACGGCATGTTGATCACGCCCAACCACCCTACCCACGCCGACGCTCATAGCATGTACGCGATGTCGGACCGCGTCGGTCGACCGTTCTATTTCATGGCCACCTGGCACGTCTTCACGACGCGCACGCGCCTCGGCCGGCGAGCGCTGCAATGGCACGGTGTGTTCAGCGTCGACCGCGAGGGCACTGATCTTCGGGCATTCAAGCAAGCGGTCGATATCGTCCAGAGACAGCCCTTTCCCTTGGTCATCTTCCCAGAGGGCGAAGTCTATCACTGCAACGACCGCGTGACACCCTTTCGCGAGGGCGCGGCCATGGTGGCCTTGTCGGCGGCCAAGCGGGCGAAACGCCACATTCAGTGTGTCCCTTGCGCATTGAAGTACGAGTATCTGGAAGATCCGACGCCCACACTGCTGACGACGATGGCCGAATTGGAGCGTCACATCCACTGGCGTCCGCAGCCGGACCGTTCGCTGGTCGAACGAATCTATCGTTTCGCCGAGGCGGCCATGTCGATCAAGGAGATCGAATTTCACGAGCGCGCCATGCCCGGCACGCTGCCCGAACGAACCAAGGCTCTTGCGAATTATCTGCTCGATCGGCTGGAAACGCGACATGGAATCGATCCAGACGGGCGAACCATCCCCGAGCGAACCAAACAACTGCGACGGCTCGCGCTCGAGAAGCTCGAAACGATGGCTCGCGACGACCCGGGGCGCAAACAGGTCAACGACGAATTGGACGACTTGTTCCTCGTAGTCCAGGCATTCAGCTACCCGGGCAACTACGTGGCCGAGCAGCCGAGCATCGAACGTTTGGCCGAGACGATCGACAAGTTCGAAGAGGACGTGCTGGGCAAGTACTCGCCGACGATCCGTGCGGCTCGCAAGGTGACCATTCGGCTGGGCGAGCCCATTGCGGTTGAGAGCACGCGAGGGTCGCGCGCGAGCGCCGTGGAGCTGACCGATCGTCTCGAACGGCAGGTTCAGGCAATGCTCGATCTGCACCGCCGGGTGGAGTAGCTAGTGCGTGCGGCTTGGCGAATTCGTGAAATGCGGCAGATCGAGTTCGATCGTTTTGGACGAGTGGTAGGTGTGGAGGTTGCAGTCGAGGAGTAGGAGGCAATCACGCGAGACGACGAGAGGCTTTCCGACGAGATTGCGTCAAGAATTGCGTGTGGCGGAATGCACTATCACGAACGGTGGTACCTCCGCTATCCGCGATCTTCGTTTCTGGCGTTGACTCTTGCTGCGTTGGTTACGGTGGGCCTGTGGATTCCACTGGCTGTTCTCCCGGACGCCTTTGCATGTCTTGTTTGTATCATCCTTGTCGCAACACTGTTCTTCATCATCTGGTTGTTCCGAACTGGCACACTGACATCCATAATGATCGCGTTTGTCGCATGGTACCATCTGGGCATGATCGCCTTGGCCCTCTTCTGTTACGCAACCGGAACTGCCTATGTGTATGACTTCCCTAGGGGATCCCTGGACGTCTGCGGCATTTCTTTCATTGCGGCAATCATAGCAACCGTCCACGGCGTAATCGCGGGGCTACGCCAGGGAAGGAGTTTCTGACTTCCACCAACGCGGGGTGGGGCGACGAGCGGCCGGGGCGACGCTCAACAAAACCGATGGCCTTTGATCGGCCGCTCGTCGCGCCACCCCACGGTCTTGAGGACTGGCTTACTGCTCATCCTCGGCCGGGATCGCCCGTCGAAGGTCGTCGAGCAGTTTCTCGATCTTCATGTGGACATGCATCGGCTGCGTAATAACCAACGCGCCGCGATACTCCGCGATCACTCCCCCTCCCCCGGCCATCTCCCAAGTGTCCTGGTCAACCACCCGGGTGATCAGATCGATGAGAGCATCCATGTCGGCGTTGCCCGTGGACGTCGGCCGGCGAGTCATGCCGACCCCTGCGTCTCCACCGCCGCCGAGACCGCCCTGTATCTGCGCCAATTGCGATGCCAGAATAACCCGTCCCGCGTCTCCACCTCCGACGAAACCACCCTGCACGGTACCCGTATTCTCGTTCGAAACCGCCGCGACCGAATTGGACGGCGTGTGGTAGCCGGCCGTCGCAGGCTTTCCCGGTCGCACGAGATCATCGACCCGATAGACGCGGATGATTCGGTTGGCGTCCGCGTCGTCACTCGTCGTGATGATCACCACTCCGTGTTCGATCGTGTAGGCCAGTTCAAGTTCCGCGAGCATCTTGCGCAGAAGCATCTCGATCGGCACGTCACGCAAGCTGAACGTGATCGGCGTGTCGCTGCCGATGTCATATTCCTCCAACGCCCTCCTGTTGAGGAAGACCTGGAACTCGCCCATTTGGCTGAAGTACGCAGCGACCTCTCCCAGTGCTAGATCAACGAACTGAACCTGCCCAATTTCCCGCAGCTTGGCCATCGTCTGGGCATTCGCGATCATTTCAGGGTCTTCGACCGGCTCGTTTTTGTCGGCCTGCCTCGTCTGGTCCGCCGCCATGCCCATTTGCACGGCCCCGTTGGGCCACATCGAAACGGCCACCATGGTGGCGACCACGACCGTCACCGCCGAAGTCATAACGAAACGCATCATCCACCTCCTCGTCTGTAACCGGGCCACCGATGAGAATTGCGCGGCCAACGCGGCCGCGTCGCCAAATTCCGCCAAGGCCGTCGAAATGGCCTCGCGCGGCGCGACACCTTGTTCCGTAAGCGCCGCGAAACGTTCTTCCAGGTGGAGGCGGAGTTCCTCGGAAATCGCCTCCCGCTGCGAAACGCGCAGCTTCAACAGCCGGCTCAATAGCCCCACGTAATCGTCGAATTCGTGGGGCGAAATCCCGTCGTTCATCATGCGCCTCCCGCGGGATGTCACGAAGCGCCCAGCACGGGCCGCAAGACCCGCCAGAGACAATCCGCGTACTCCCGCCACTGGTCCGCCTGGTGCTGCAACCGTTTTCTGCCGGCGGTGGTCAACTCGTACCACTTGCGTCTCCGCCCGGTCGAGTCGTCCCATCGGCTCCGCACGAGTTTTTCGGCTTCGAGCCGGTGCAGCAGCGGATACAACGTTCCCGCCTGAACGCTCACCATTCCCCCGGTTGCCCCGTTGAGACTCTGCTGGATGAGATATCCGTACTTGGCCCCGTCCGCCAGCGCGGAGAGAACCAACAAATCGAGGTTACCCCGAATCATCTCGCCGCTTGTTTTCTCGGCCATGATCGACTCCGTTGATCGCCTTC
>DOEZ01000485.1 GCA_003532715.1 Planctomycetaceae bacterium | reverse complement strand
CGCCGAAATCATGGGCTCATGGATAATCCCGCTTGATCGCGAAAACGCGAAACCACGGACGGTCGGTGTGTCGATCGGAGTCGTTCGTCCGCGAGGCGACGATGCCGTTTCTTGTTGACAATTGTTGTAAACATCACTACGATCAAGGCGATTCGGCTGAATCGGCCCTTTCTCGCGGGCTTCTCGCGGGACGAGATATCATGCCATCAACGATGTCAACGAAGGTTTCGACGAGGCCGCGGGTTCTGGCGGCGGTGATTGTGCTGCTCGCCGCGTGCGGTTGCGCGGGATCGAGCGAGAAGGAGGCCAACGCGCGGGTCGAATAGGCGACGCGCGAGGCGGCCGCCTGGTTCGAGTCGGGCGACCTTGACGACGCGCGGCGCGCCATCGACGAGGCGCTGGCCGTCGAAGGAGCGACCCAAACCGAGCAGCGCGACGCCCTGGCGCGACGGATCGACGAGGCGTGTCTGCGCCGCGACACCGAGCAGTTCGACCGAGCTGCGGCGGAAACGCTCGAAAAGATCCTGGGGCTTGACCGCGAGCAACGACGCCGGGCCGCCGCGCTGGTGGCTGAAACGCTTCCTCAAGCGTCGCCCGCCCAGCGGAAAATGGCCCAGGCGCTGGTGACGGCCGTCGGCAGAGCGGTCGCCGAGAACGACGCCGCGCGTTATTGGCGGGGTTTCGAGTTGGGCGCGCTGATCGACTTTCGCGAGAAAGCGATCTTGCCCGACTGGTGGGCCGCGCCAATTGAAGTCGGCGGCGCGCCCGGGGAGGCCGTGCGCCGGTTGTATCGCGAGACGCTCGAAGCGACCTTGCCCGACGCACTAGCCAGGGCCGAAATTCGGGCGGATCGTCCGATCGACCCCGATCATTCGCTGCCGTCGCCGTCGATCGAGGAGGTGGCCGCGAACCCTGGGGCGTGGCTCGACCAGCGGGTGCNNTTGGATTTCGAGCCGTATCACCGCGACGCTGCGCGAGGGTCAACTGTTGACCGTCACCAGCGCGGGCGACAAAGTCCATGAGCCGCGCATCGACGAGGGGCGACTCGTGTTCGTCGGCGACCGACGCATCGCCTATGAGATCAAGTCGTCGATCACCGAAGGCTCGAAAGCGCGGGGACGGCTTTTCTGCCGCATCGAACAGGCGCGCGGAAGAGAAACGACTCGCCCGACCTCCTACTATCGGGCCTTGGTCTTCAAATTCGAGTTGTACTCGGACGACGGGGACGACGAGTAGATGGGCGATCGATCGTCCCAGATGCCGTTGTCCGCACGCGAAAACCCGCCGAACGATTGATCGCCCCACCCTAAAGGTTGATCACGAAGCCGGGTCGGGTGGTTCCGATTCGTCGAAACTTGACATGACCACATGGCTTGGCACACAATAGGAGCGGATCGGCCGAAGTGGCCGAACCGCTCCCCCAACGACTCCCGCCATGCATAAGGACGATTCGCCCATGTTCCCACCACGCGAAGATCCGCTCCCCGGCAATGGTGCTCGCATGTCGCGTCGCGGCTTTCTCGAATTCACCGGGTCGGCCGCGTTGGCGGCGACCGGTTTGGCGCTCGCGCCGGGCCGCGTCTTTCCGGCCGAGAACGCCAAGAAGATCCGCATCGGAGTCGTCGGCGGCAATTTCGGCACCCAGTGGTACTGGCACGAGCATCCGAACTGCGTCGTGACGGGCGTGACCGATCTTCGGCCCGACCGGCGCGAGCGGCTGGTCAAGACGTACGGCTGCAAGACGGTCTACGACTCGCTCGAGACGATGGTCAAGCAGGCCCGCGACATCGACGCGGTGGCCGTGTTTTCGGGCGCGCCCGATCACGCGAAGCACGTCGAGATGTGCATGGCGCGCGGTTGGCACGTCATTTCGGCCGTGCCCGCCTGCATGAGCCTCGAAGAGGCCCAGCGGATGGTCGAGGCCAAAAAGCGGTCGGGCATGAGCTACATGATGGCCGAGACGAGTTGGTATCGCCAGGGAGTCATCTACGCGCGAAACCTGTACAAGGCCGGTGGATTCGGCGAGATGTACTACTCGGAGGTCGAGTACTATCACGATCTGGGCGACATGCAGCGATACGTCGACGACAAAACGACGCGGATGTACGAGCCGGACGGCTCGCGTTCGTGGCGATGGGGTCTGCCGCCGATGCTCTATCCGACGCATTCGACCGGCTGCCTGTTGGGCGTGTCGGACGAGCGGATCACGAAGGTATCGTGCCTGGGCTGGCGGGGCGATTCGGCCGCCTATCGCGAGCACCCATGCCGAGACAACGTCTACAACAACCCGTTCTATTCGGCCGCGTCGATGATGTTGACCGATCGAGGGCACATGTGCCGCTGCAACGTCTTCTGGCGGCTCGTGGGCCACGGCGAGCGGGCACAGTGGTTTGGCGATCGGGCGTCGCTCTACATGCCGTTGGACGGCGTCCACGGCGCGGTCGAGGCGATTCGTACGCAGGGGCACCGGAAACTCGACGTCCCTCGCTACTGGAAGACGGCCGAAATGCTTCCGCCGGCGATGCGCCACGACACGGGGCACGACGGTTCGCACGTGTTTCTGGCCGCCGAGTTCATCAACGCGCTGGTCGACGAGCGCGAGCCGGAAATCAACCTGGAACGCGCGCTGGCCATGACAGTGCCCGGGATCGTCGCCCACGAATCGGCCCTGCGCGACGGCGAACAGCTCGAAGTGCCTCGGTTCGAGGCGTAGGCTTCGGGTTTTTTTACCACGGAGGCACGGAGGTGGTTTGGGGCGTCTTTGGGCGAGGGTGCGAGGATGCGAGGGTGCCACTGGCTCGGCCAGTTTGTTTTCCGCGGGACTTGTCGGGTGATCGCTCCGTTCAGCAGAGCCACCCTGCCGACTTCGTGAGGATGTCGAACCGTCTTTCGATACGGGATATCCTGCTTCTGCCCGCAGCGGCGTGAAACGTCAACCCGGCCACCGCACTGGCACAGCCAGCGGCACTTGGTTTTCGTCTCCATCGACATTGCCGCCCTGCCGGCGCTATATTCGAATTGTTATTGCCAAGAGAGTCTGTGGCCAATAATCTGCGCGACATCTTCCATTGTCAGCTTCCTCGCCACATCTAGCTTTTCTGCCACGTTTTCGATTGAAGAACGGTCAAGGATCTTCATGGCAGATTGAGTGTCCTCCTCAAATCCGTTGCTCAGACGGCAATTCAAGCGTTCTTCCAGTATTCCGTGACAATGTCGATCCTGCTCCAGTGCATACTCACGAGTTCTGCCAAACAGAAGACGTTCGGCGGCCGCACCAGCCGCGTAGACCTCCTGGTAATGTCGCAACGTGATTGGGTCGAAGTCGGTGACAGAGTCATCAGAATCATCAATGGGGTTGGTGGCGAGTTCAACCTCACCATGTTCACCCTCGCCTCTTTCGACATGTACAAGGGGAATGCCATGCCGAACCGCGACAATTGCGTGACCGGCCTCGTGGCACGTAATCCGCCAACACTCTTCTGGCATGAGATTTCGAGGGCGTGAGGATTTCATTTGTCGGACAAATACGATGACAGCGTTCATGCCTTGAAATGTGCCGTCTGTGTCGGCGGTCCCAACGCTCATCTTCGGGCCCAACTGGCGCACGGATGCCACTGGCTCAGCCGGCGTGACTTCGCCCTGGCATCAAGCCCTCGCGAAATGAACCCCTTGGGTGTCTTCCCTCTGTTTCCCGCGCATGAGCTGCCGTTCTNNGCCACACCTCTCACCCATGGTTATGATGTACGCTGACATAGCCAGTTGCCCTTGGGTCAGATGCTTTCGAGCCGGTGCAGCCAGGAAGCAAAATGCGTGCATCTTTTTCGAAGGACGTCTAGGCCAATACGTTCGGTCACGATCGGGCCATGCACTCGCTTCTTGTATGCGGGCACGATCCCTGAAATCCTCCGTGACGGACAGGTGTCATAACCGTCGTTGATCGCTTCCGGGTGTCCCGCCGTCTTAAGAATCTTGCCAAACGTGTCAGTCAATACATCGTTTGGAAGGCGAGCGAGAGGCGACACCACCGATACAAGAGATTCCACGTCGGCAAACGCCAGAGCCTCGAATTCATGAAGTTGTATGTATGGTATGAAGTGCTTTGGATTGAAGTTGCCGCCCATTTCCCGGGAAATATCCGTTAGGATTGCGTCTTCCACGCATGACGCCCTTTGGCTCCACTCCAGCACACACGACTCCGTCTTTCCAGGCCAATCATCGGGCAGGGCGTAGTAGTCAAACATCGTCGAGCAATACCGCCCCTCTTTCAGCGTGCGAATAATATCCTGACGCGCGACTTCCCATTTCTTCACGCCCCCGTGGCGGCGGCGCCGTCCGGGCAATATCGGCCAAGCCACCGTGCCATGTAGAGGAAGATGTGCCCCCAACAGATTCCTTACGAATGCCTGTTCCGTTTCACCTTCGACAATCACTACCAGTTCATTCACTGGTTGGCCCTCCCAGAACGACATTCTTCTGCCATAGCTCGCCGACGGAATAGTCGGCCAGCCACTCGCTCAGGCTTTCGGCATCCAGTCGCTCAAACTCAGACCTCCCCTGCTTGCGTGTCACGACGACAATATCCTCTGGCTCAAAGTAGTCGAGCAAGGTGGGCGACTGCGTCGACACAATTACTTGCGTTCGCTCGGCGGCCGAACGGATGAGATCTGCAAGCATTGAGATCGCATAGGGATGCAACCCCAGTTCAGGTTCATCGATGACAATCGTCGCGGGCGGTTCCGGCTGGAGGAGAGCCGTGGCGAGGCAGATGAACCGAAGCGTTCCATCCGATAGTTGGTTTGGCTGAAAGGGAAAATCACTTCCTTTCTGTTGCCACTCCAGGCGGACCAGTTCGTCTTCCCCGCGATTTCTAGGACGCAACAAGAAGTCATCGAAAAACGGTGCAATAAGCCGAATCGTATCACGAATCAGCCGATAACCGTCCGGTTCCTCTTCCTGGAGATGTAGCAGGAAAGCGCCCATGTTGGAGGCGTCGTGGCGGAATCGCCGCCAGTCGTGCAATGAGTGTTCCCGTCGCATCGGAGCCAACGCGCTTGTGTCGTGGAAATGATAGACAGTCCAGCTTGATACCGATTCATATATGAAATGGCCCACGCCGGGGTAATTGCGATCTCTGTAGCTTCTCTCGTCTTTCCTCGACTTGAAATACGACTCCTTACTGGCAGGATAAGTACCGGATGTCTTCCCGTAACCCGTTGTCTCCGAGGCGATCATCATTGAGCCGTCGCCCGAGGGCTGAAGCACGTGTTTGAACCAGTTAGGTCCGAAATCAACTCGTGACGTGATTTCATTCGTCACTTTTGGGCCGAGAAAGAAGAAACCATCGCCTCCACCCGCCTCCAAGACATATTTCTGAAACGCTGCGTCGGCCATGGCCCGAAGCATTCTGAAGTAGTCCACGAAGTTGCTCTTGCCGGCGCCGTTGGCTCCGATGAGGACATTGAGCTTGCGAAGCTCGAACGATTCCAGGGCTTCTATCGACTTAAAGCCCTTCAGGGTTATCTTGTCGATCGATTTTCCCATAGCTGGATATCCTCCCGTGGTAGTAATCGCCTCGCCACGCGCTCACCCCCCGCTTATCATGTCCTCGAAGAGGGCTTCGACGAACGGGTCGGGTTCGAACAGGGCTAGGTCTTCGGCCTTTTCGCCGACGCCGATGTACTTGACCGGCAGGCCGACCTGGCGGCGGATGGCCACGACGACGCCCCCCTTGGCCGTGCCGTCGAGTTTGGCCAACACGATGCCCGTGCAGTGGACCGCGTCGGTGAAGTGCTTGGCCTGCGAGATGCCGTTCTGGCCGGTTGTGGCGTCGAGCACGAGCAGCACCTCGTGCGGCGCGTCGGGCACTTGCTTGCCCAAGACGCGGTGTATCTTCGATAACTCCAACATCAGGTTTTGCTGCGTTTGAAGCCGGCCGGCCGTGTCGATGATGCAGACGTCGGCCGACGTTTCGAGAGCCCGGGCGACCGCCTTGTGGGCGACGCTGGCCGGGTCGCTGCCCGACGGGGCCGTCACGATGTCGGCGCCCAGGCGGCCGGCCCAGATGGTCAACTGCTCGACGGCCGCCGCGCGAAACGTGTCGGCCGCGCCCAGAACCACCTTCTTGCCGTCGTCGGTGAACATGCGGGCCAGTTTGGCGATCGACGTGGTCTTTCCGCATCCGTTCACCCCGGCGACCATGATGACGGTCGGGCCGGCGTGGGCGAAGGCGATCGGTTCGGCCGGCTGCGCCATGAGCGACTTGAGCTTCGCCTTGATCGTGTCGACCACGTCGCTCATTTCGACCACGCGGCCGCGAAAGGCGGAGCGGATTTCCTCGACCGTGTCGTC
>DOEZ01000666.1 GCA_003532715.1 Planctomycetaceae bacterium | reverse complement strand
GTCAATGGTTCGCAACCGGCCATCACGGCGCGATACACGGTCGCTTCGTGACGGCCAAGGAAGTCCTGGCGAAACAGCCCCGCGGTGTCGTCGTCGCTCGGCGCGACAGGGCCGACGCCCAACAGCGTGGCATATTCGCTCGGCGCGACCGTGCCGACCTGGAACGGCGCCGATTCGTAACCGGCCTTTTCGAGCAATTCCCACTGCCGCCGAAGCGATTCAAGCGATTCTTCGAGGCGACGCCTCGTTTCGCCCGTCGGAGACGAGGCGATGTGTTCCTCCATCGCTGCTTGGAGGCCGATGAAACGACCTCGCCGCGAATCCGACCAACGTCGCTTGTCGGACGGCGCGGCCGTACTTCGCGCGGCCAACTGAGTCAGGCGCGCGAGCGCGTCGGCTCGCACGGCGTCGAGTTCGTGTCTCGGCGCGGGGTTCCGGCCGAGGTGTTCGCGCGATTCGGGTCCGGCGACCACCCAGATCGACTTCTCGACGGGCAAGTCGCCGAGACGCGGCACGGGAAAGGTGAACGACGCGCCGGCGAGACGATCGCGAATCGGCCCGCGAAAAACGACCGTGATTCGACAAGGCAGCACCGGCGGCCCCATGGGCATTCGAAACCGGCCCTTTTCGTCCTCGAGCTGGCCGTTCTGGTCCGGCTCGGGAGTGGCCATCACGCCGTCGACGAACGTCTGAACCAGTTCATAACCCTCGGGCACGGCCAGTGGCAGCCAGCTTCGGCCGGCCGGCTCGACGTCGAAGGCCGCGACTCCATGCAGGATCCCGTCGTCGTGCCACGCAAGTTGAATTTCGGCCAGCCGGACTCGGGCCCCGCTTTGCGCGTCGCCCGAGGGGATCAACGTGGCGCGGAAACCGTCGTCCACTACTCGATAGGTGATTGCCTCGGGCGTGGATGAGATCCTTTCGAGTCGCTGGACGTCCCATCGGAGCGAACGGTCTGACGCGCGACGCGGCAGGATCACGCGACGCTCGCTCGAGTGAGCGCCTCGGACCAGGATGTCGGACACGGCGGGGCTGTCATCGGACAGCGGAACGGTCAGCGAGAATTCGCGGCGATCGAGCAACGACGGCCCGAACCGAACGGTCAATTCCTTGCGACCATCGGCCAGGGTCGTGCGGGTCGATCGGATTGCGGGAGCGATAGAGATCGGCCCTTGCAGGTTCGCCGGAAGGATCACGCGCAGTTCGTCCGCCGATCCGCCGCGAGTCTCGATCTCGAATTGCGTTCTCGCCGACCACTTGTCATCGAGGTATTCCACGTGCGTCGTCTGGCGCACGGCCGTCTCCGGGCGGTTCGGAGCGACGTGAAGCCACAACCGCGGCGGCCTGTTGCCGCTATTGACCATCGACAGGAACAGATACCCCAGATCGGCCAGATCGGTCGCGAGCACCTCGGGCTCGGCTTCACCGAGTCCCTCGTACCGATCCAATTCGAGAAGCACCGACGCCTGTCGAAACAGCGTGACGTGACACGACTGCTGATATGCCTCGGCAACCGTCGGAATGGGTAACTCGAAGACGCCTTCAGACGGCGTCTCCATGCGGCCCTCGAAAACCAAGTGTCGCCTCGCCGCGGCGGGACCGGGAAGAAACACATCCAGGGCCCCGTCTTCCGAACGCGACCAGCGGGCGCGCGAGTCGGCGTCCAATTCGCGCACGTTCAACGAATCGATTGTTAACGATGGAGGAATTAGCAGCCGATAGTGAAAACCGTGACCCGGGGTTCTGCCCAACGACGCTTCGTAGCGAATCGTCGCGCGGCTCGAGCCGAGGCTCGCCGTGAGCCGCTGGTCCACCACCGTTCGCGGCCGACGAGGACGAGTCGCGATGCTCCAGCGGGCCGATCCACCCAAGCAGCGATAGGCAAGCCGCGGAGAGAAGTCGGCGTCGCCCCAGATGGCCAGGAAGTCGGGGACGGCGACCTGCTCCAATGCGGCGGGAGCGGCACCGGCGAGAACCTGTTCGTCTGGCGATCCGGCATCCTCACCCGCCGGCTCGGCAACACGCGGGGGGACGGCGACCGTTTCGCTCCACTCCAACGCATCATCGACCGATACGGCGAACCACCGGCCGGCCACTCGCAGGCCGTCCACGCCGACCCGAGGCAACCGGTGACGGCCGACGCCGGACGTGTCTCGCAAGGAGAACCGAACTCGGTAGGTGAAGTCCTCGGACTGAGGCGAAGGAAGCACCGCTCGCAGTTGTCCGGGCGATCCCGGCNNGGTCTCGATCCGACCGATCGAAGGCTGTCCCACCGGTTCGAGGCGAGGATCCACGTTCAACACGATCTCACCGACGCGGCCGTGGAGCACTCGGACTCGGAATCTCGCTTCGAGCGAGACGGAACCCGGCGTGACGCTCATCATCAGCAGTTCGTCGACCTCGGCGGGCGCGTCGCCATCGGGTCCTCGCACACCGCCGCGCCAGCGGACCCGTAACTCGTCGGCCGCGCCGAGCTGCGCCGACAACCGGTGCTGGTCCATCGTCACCTCTCCCAGCGCCGAAGGCGTCTCAACGACCGGCGCATTGCTGGGCACAACCAACTCAAGGCGGGATTGCGGAACCGGCGGAATGCGAATGGCGAAACCACTGTCCTCGCGCGACGCGTCTTCTCTCGATGCGTCTTCTGTCGAAGCGGCTTCTGTCGAAGCGGCCGAGTAGAAGCCAGCCTCCGTCGGTGTGAAAACTACCTCGAGCCGATGGTGTCCTTCGGACGAAACAGGCAGCCGAAAAGCCTCGCCGTCGGCTTCCCAGTCGGGCCGAACGACCTCGCCGTCGAGAAAGGCCCACTCGGGGGGCAGGATGACGCGCTCGCGCGAAAACGGAATTCGGATGCTCCGCGGCGGAGACAACACGCGAATCCGAAACTCTGCTCGCATCTCGCCCGAAATGAGTCGCTTTGGACTGCTTTCCCACCGCAACTCGCCTCGATAGGCGGCCGTCTCGATGAGCCATCCCGCCGCGTCGTCCGTGGCGCCGCGCTGCGTCAGTTGGCGATACAACGGTTCGGGAACAAACACCTTGTCGCCCGTTGGACGGCGATGCTTGTCAACGGGAATGAGCACGCCGAGAGGGGCGTCGGGCGAGTTCGGTTCCCCGGCAAACGACGCGGCGCGCCATCCGAGGGTAGAAATCGCGACGACCAACACGAGCAAGGTCCGGGTCATGTCGTGCGCCACTCGCGTGCGGGCCGAAGCGCCGGAACGTGTTTGCGACTCGGCAACCGTTTCGACGCGTGCCCAGGCTCGATACAGCACGACTGCCAGACAAAACAGCGTCCCCAGCAGCGCGCCCGAGGCCGCGACGGCCGGAATCGCGGGCAGGAGAAAGACGAGCATCGCGCTGACGGCCGCGGCCCAGGCGAGCAGCCGAGGACGAACGACGCCTTGCCACATTCCCAATCCGACCGCCGCAAGGAACGCGGTCCAACGGATGATCGGCAAGGCGCCGCGATGAACCACCCGCAAGCGAACCGGCCGTGTGTCGTCGAGTTCCACGCAGTGGGCGCTCCAACCTATTGTATCGCGAGCAACCCAGGGCAGTTGATCGAGATTATGCCAGGGCGAGGCGTCGTGAAGCGGACGGCGGCGCCACGCGGCAACGTCCTTCCAAGGCTGATCTCCCAGGCCCGCCGCCGCGGCGCGCAGGCTCGATTCGAGCGACCCCGGCAGCACGCGCCACGCCAGACTGCTCTCGGTCGGTTCCAGGTATTCTTGGAGCAACGAGACACGAAGCGAACTCGTCAGCACCGCGACGTCGTCGAGCAGCAAGAAGGTAAGGCCGGCGCGTCGAAGCCACGTGATNNCGGGCGTCCGCGCCGTTGAGTTTCAGCCGTGTTGACGGAAACACGTCAGCGACGGACAAGGCGGATTCGTCGACCAGCAGCGAAACACCGACATCGCGGACGGGCCGTCCCGTCAGTAGGTCTCGTACGGTGATCGCCGAGCCGTTTTCCGGGGAGTCCGGCTCGGGCAGTCGG
>DOEZ01000628.1 GCA_003532715.1 Planctomycetaceae bacterium | reverse complement strand
GGTCACGAGTTCGACGTCGCCCGACGCACCGACGCGAGGTTCGCCCACGAGCGGAGCGGCCAGGTTGGTCTCCCAGATCACGTCGGGCGTCTTCATGCCGATCGCCCCGACCTGGACTCCGGGCAGATTCAGCCGCCGCCGGACGAAGAAGATCGTGTCGCCGATCGAGCCGAGCGGTTGGAGAAACACGCTTCCCGGCAGGGTCGCCCAGTCGGGACGGAAATTGCCCAGCGACGACTGAAGTTCGTACTTCGACAGCCCCTTGTCGGCGACCCAGAATTGATCGCGCACCAACAGTGGAAACCGCACGAGATTCGACTCGTCGCGCGTCTTCAGTTGGGCAATTTGCTCCAGCGGTTGCTCGACGTTCGTTCCGCTCAGGCGAAACGCCAACACACGGCCCGAATCGGTCGTGACCAACATGCGCGTGTCGGAAATCAAGGGGGCCGTGTCGACGTGGCCTTCGATCGGAATCTGCTGCAACTCGGCGAGCACCTCCGGATCGCCGGCATCCGATTCGGGCGTCTTGCCGTCTTCCACCGCGGGCGGAGCGGGGTTCTTGACCGGTTCAAGCCAGAAGACTCGCAGCACGGAGTTGCGGTAGCCGCGATTTTCGGCCACAATCAGCAGGCGGCTGAAGACGACCGGCGGGGCGGTTACCGTGCCCGGCTCGTGCGCCAGGTAGCGCACGTGTTCGCATGTGCCGTCGCGCGAGAGGACGTACAGATTCGAGTGATCGGCCACCTGGAAGATTCGTCCGGTCGACGCGTCCATGACGGGCGAGGTCACGAGCTTCTGTGGAAGCTGGACGAAACCGGGCGAATCGCCCGACTCGAGATCGATCGTCACCACGCGGCCCGACGAGGTCGCCAGCAGCGCGCGGCTCTCGCCTTCGAGAACCGGCTGGCCGTCGAACGGCTCGCCGATCGCCTGCCGCCACTGCACGCTTCCGTCGGCCGCCTTGACGCGCAAGACGGCGTGGTTGCGGGCGTCGACCAACAAGACGTCGCTGCCCGGCTTCGCGGAGATCGGCAGGGGAGCGGCCCGCAGGCTCACGCCGTTTTCGCCGTGGCCGACGAATCGCCGCCACAGGACCCGGCCGGTCGCGGCGTCCAGTCCGTAGGCCGTGCCACCGGCCATGGCGTGGATGACGTGGCCCGCCGCGCCGGGGACTTCGCCCTGTTGTCGCCGCTGGGCGATGGCCACGGCCGCCTTGTCCATCACGGCCGCCTCGGGGACGTCGGACGGCTTTGCTTCGTCGACTCGCCGAACGGCGCCGCGCTGCGCGGCCGACACCCTCAACACCGCGCCGAAGAGATTGGCATTGTCCAGCAGGTCGGGATAGTCCTTTAGCAACACGCGGCGCACGTCGTACGCGCGCACCGGTTCGCCCTTCGCGATTGTCTCGTCCATCGCCACGATCGCCTTGGCCAATTCGTCGTCGCGCGCGATTTCGCGCTCGGTGATTTGCAGCGAGGCGTTGATGTTGTCGAGCACGGCCTTCGGCCGCTGCGTCGAAGGAATGTGCTTCTCGATCAGTTTGACGGCATCGCGCGCCTTATCGACCAGGGCTTGGTCGGTCTTGTTTCGCGCCTGCTCGGCCAGTCGTTCGGCGATCTTGCGCAGCGGCTCGTTCAACTCGCCCTTCTCGGTGCCAAACGCCGTCTCGGTGCTGATGCGTTCGATCACTTCATGGGCGACCTCGAGCGACTTGACGTCGTCGGTCGTCAGTTCGACCGCCTGACGCAACTGGGCGAAGCCCTGCCGGACTTTCGCTAGGCCCACCCCGTCGTGCGCGGGATAGCTGTCGAGAAACTTCTGGTACTGATCGATGGCCTTCGTATAAGCGCCCGCACGATACAGCTTTTCGGCTTCCACGGCCATCTGGTCGCCGCCTTGCCGCATCAACTGCCAGGTCAGGAACCCGCCGCCGGCCAGAAGTAACAGCAGACCGCCGCCGCCGACCAGGATGAGCGTCGAGTCCCACGGGTTTTCCTTGCGGCCACGGTCCCGCTTAGGCCGGAGCATGTCCAACAGGCCGCCGATGCCCGTTCGCCGCTTCGGCGCGAGCCGCGCGCCTTCCTCCGCGTGCGTGTCGATCCGTCCGCCTAGACGCGTTCCAGCGGCCGGCGCGCCCGTGACGACGTTGCCCTCGACGATGTCACCTTCGATGACGTCGCCCTCGACGACGTCACCCTCGATGATATCGCCCTCGATAATGTCGCCCTCGACGATTGCCACCGGTTCGACGACCGGCGCCGGAGGGGCGGGAGCCGCGACCGGCGGGGCCGGAGTTGGTTTCGGCGTTGGCTGCGGCGTTGGTGTTGGCTTCGGTGCGGCCGGTTTGGCTTTTCGCGCGGGCTTTGCTTCGATGACTGGGGTCGGCTCGACGGTCGCCGGGGCGCTTTCCCACTCCTCGACCACCGTGTCGTCGTCTTCTTCGGCATCCACCGGGTCGACGGCCAATCCCAGTTCTTCGTCGTCGTCCTCGTCGTCCGAGACGGCCGGCTCGACGGCCGGCTTCTTGCCCGCCGCCGCCTCGGCCGCGGCTCGCTCGTCCAACTGGCGCTGGGCGGACTGGGTCTTCTTGAGCAAGCGCGTGGCCATTTCGGGCGTCAGGTAGCCCTTCTTCACGAGCCGTTTCGCCAGGGATTCGGCAGGAATCTCCTTCGGCGTCTCGGCCAGTTGCCGCTTGAGCTTCGCGACGTCTTCGCTCGAAAGGACTTCGTACTTGGCCAGGATTTTCAGAAATAGCTTGGCGGAAATCATGAGTTTCTTCTATCGTTTCTTGGTTCCCGAACCGCGCCGGACTCGGCAAGGCTCCCACCCGTTCTTGTTTTCTTCGACCCGATCGGCACGCGCGGAGCGCGCGGCGATCGACGCGACCCTCCGACGCCGCCCACCGTCAGAAATCGTCGTCCGTCACCGTCAGCAGCTTGATCTCTTCCATATTCTCCGCGTTACACGAGTCGAGCACCATCACGACGATCTCGTGCAGCGAGTTCTCGTCGGCCTTGACCAGCACGCTGTTGATCGGCGGCGAGTTGCTGCCGGGTACGCCGGCGCGCGCCTCGCGTATCTTCACGCGAAGGTCCTGCTCGCTGGGCGCCTCGGCCTCGTCGACCCATATCGTGCTGTCGCCGTCGATGCGGATGATGATGTTTCCCTTCTCCTCGTCGGGTCTCTGCTCCGGTCGAACCGCCGTATCGACGTTGGGTTTCGGAATCTCCAGCGATTTTTGAAGGCTGAACGCCGCCGTGACCATGAAGAAGATCAACAGCAAGAACGTGACGTCGACCATGGGCGTCATGTCCAAGTCGCCTTCCTCGCGCTCGCGCTTCTTGAAATCGACCGGATCGATCTCCTCGAACGTGTCGAGTTGTTCGATCTTCGATCGTTTGATCTTGGCGGGCGAGTTCGGCTTCGTCTCAACCTCGATCTTGTCGGCGACCGTGCTGGCCGCGACGGGCGCGACGCCGATCGTCCGGCACTTGGGGCAACGGACCTTCGCGCCGCCGAACCGGTCGTCGACCTTGATCGTTTGACCGCAACCGGAACAAGCAAATTGGATCGCCATGACAATAACCAACCCTAATGTGGGACAGCCGCCCTCGGCTGTCCGATCCGCTTCTGGTGGGGCTCGCTTCGCTCGACCCACCCTACATTCTCGACCCACCCCGCAATTCCTGACTCAGCCTACACGTTGTTCACGGCCGGGGGCGGCCGTGCTACCGGTCCTAATTTTTTTCCAGCACGCCGATATACAGGTTCGTGCTCGCGTCGATCTCGGCCTTGCCGATTGCGACGGCCACCTGCGACACGTATTTATGCCGGACCCCCACGCCGGCCTTGATCAAAACGGTCGATTTTTCCCCCTTGAGAAACGCCTCCTGAACCGCCTCGATGATCATCGCTTGCTGTTTTTCGACGTCGTCGGGCAGCGGCGAGCCGACCGCTCCGTCGCCCAGGTAGACGGTCGCCGGAAGGTCGCCTTCCTTGGGAGCTACCGTGATGATGAACGCCGTCTTGTCGCTCACGCCGCCGCCGTACTTGGCCGGTGGAAGCGTGACGGCCGTGTTCTGATCCATCTTCGACGAAACGATGAAAAAGATCAGCAGCAGGAAGACGCAGTCGATCATCGGCGTGATGTCGAGATCCGCGTCGTCCTTCATGGGACGGCGAGGCAGCGCCGGCTGGGCGACATCACGCCGATGATC
>DOEZ01000550.1 GCA_003532715.1 Planctomycetaceae bacterium | reverse complement strand
CCACCGTTCTGGCTTGCTCTCGGCGATGGAACGCGCGGCCGTGCCGGTTCGGTTGGCAAAGCTCGACCAGCTCGTCCACCTCGTCGGGATCGGTGATTTCGGTCATGGATTCCGCCCCGTTGGGCGTTAGACAAACCAGCAACAGCTTGCGGCCCACGCGAATCAACTGGGCCTGTTGACGCCCGCCGAGCGACGCGCGGCCAAGTATCTCGACGGCATCGGTCGGCAGCAAGGTCGCCGCCCCGGGCGTCGCGCGGCGCAGTCCCCATGCCACCAGCAGAAACAGGCCCAATACGAGCGCCAGCGCCCCGCCGGTCGTCCAGAGCAACGTCAATCCGCCGGGCAGACGCCCCTTCGCGGCGTCGGAGGTTTTCGGTCGAAGCGTCTTGCCGCCGTTGTTCTCGCGAGGCACCGTTCCGCAGCTGTCATCGCGAGCCGCCGTTCGCGCGTCGAAGTCGATGGTCGGTTGCTGCAATTGGCTCGCGGGCACGGAGTCGGCTTGCCTCGGCTCGTCATAAACGGCATGAACCACGCCGCCGTCGGCCGACGAGTGCGACGAGCCGAGCGGATGGGTTGAAATCGAAGCGGGCAGCCGGGTTGCGTCGGCCGCGTCACTGCGATCGGCAACGTCGGCACGGCGCGAAGCGCCCGCGATGTCGCCCGGCCAATCCACTTGTGCCACGGCGCGCGGCGAGACCAAGAGGGCCACGAGCAGACCCAGAATGCTCAGAACGACGTACTTCTCGACAATCGGTCGCATTCTTGCGCCTTCTTCCGGTTCTGCGACAACGCGACGTGACGGCACGGGCAAGATGCCCGTGGCGCCCGCTTAACATGTTTGCCACACCCGCTCTGGGGTCGGAAATCTTACACGTTTGGGCTGTCCGCTGTTAGAGAAGCTGGGTAAGATTGAATGGCGAACCCGAACAACCTACCCGTCCGTGGGGTGATGTGATTTCAGTGAGTTTCCCCTGGAATTCAAGCTTTTCCGATCACGCTCGCCCAATCGCCCCACCCTAGCGCTTTTTTCCGCGACAGAAACAAAGGAGGTCGTGAAGATGCGTCGCCGCACTGCTTTGACATTCATATTCGGCTTGCTGCTTCTGGCTGTCATTGTGATAGCACTGGGAGTCTATGTTATGGCTGGCCCGGTCGTTCCCAGGTCGCACTTGCGGCAACTGAAACAAGGGATGAGTAAATCGGAGGTTCGTGCCATTCTTGGAAATCCGGAGACGGCCGAAGAAGATCGAGAATGGGTATACTCGCGATGGGGCAACCCGGGTTGGGTTGAAGTCTACTTCGACGCCGAAGGACGTTTCGATCGCGTGAATGACGAGTCGCCGTTTCCGTAACGGACAGCAGATAAGAGCGAGTATTGACCCCGACATACTCAAAAAAGTCCCCAGCACCCGATTCCGCACTCGCCCACGGTAACCGACGGCGAATAACACGCCTAATTTGAATGGTGGGTGGCTCATTCACCCTTGCGTTCTATGCAACTTGCTCACGGCGACCTCTTCCGCGCATGGGGGCCGAGTATCTTTTCGCGGTCGTACTGCTCCGCTCCATCGATCGTCAGGAACTTCTTGAGATCCTCCAAGGACACGTCGTTGCCGAGAAACCAAGCGGAACCGTCGGCGAACAGCACACAGAGCCCATCCCCGTCGATTCCCTTGACGAGCGACGCAGGCAGGTTGTCGATCGAGAGGTCGCCGGGTTCCATCCAATGGACGCCCGACTCGGCTACCTCGACCACGAGAATCGTATCGGGATCAAGATCGGCCAGACGGCACTCCTTCTGACCGTCGAATGGTGTTCCTGGACCGGTCACCACCATGACGTTGGTGTGAAACCGCGTCGGCCGATCGCCTCTTGTGGAACCGCGGAAGAACCCGGCGAAGTAGGTTGCTATCTCCCGATTGACCGGATCGTCCCACGGCTTGTCGTAGTCCACGTCCTGCATGAAGGACTCCAGATAGGGGCACATCTGGAATCGCCAACTCGAAAGGGGTTCGCCCGACTCGTCAAGACGCGCGGCGGGTGGAAGACGATCGTATACTGCGTCGAACGTCGCGAGAGCCATGCCGAGCTGGTCTAGAACGTTCAGTCGATGCTGCCGCGTTGCGTTGCGTCTGAGTCCCGAGAGGCCAACCAGCAAGCCATAGCCCAGCCCGAGAAAGACAAGAACAACCAGCAGCCATCGCCAAACGTGTTTCCTTTTCGACAAACTGGTCATGTCGATTCACTCCCCGATCCAGGTCGATCCCCGCCCGCCGCATCCGCCGACTAGTCTAGCAGTGGCACCGCGGCCCGACAATCCTCCCCGGATCCGATCCGTTCCTTAACTCGCAGGGTGACGCGATGCAAGCCGTGTTCCTGGTGGGGCTTTGGTCGCTCGATTTGCGTGATTCTCGGATACAAGGCGCGGATTGCCACTGTCCGGTTTGCATTACCCCACAAAGGACTTCCGCGACCTCGACCCATCTACGTGAACCATCCCGGCCAATGGTTGACGCGGTGTATCGAGTCGAGTAACAATGGCCCAAGAGGAGACCGGACCATGCACTGTTATGCCATTGCGATCACGCTATGCTGTCTTTGCGCCGACGTCTCGCCGCCAACGAACGACTTGCCCGCGAAACCGCCGGCAACCTCCGAGCCCAATCGCATTCCGGGCATTGTCTATATTCCACGCCGCACGATGTCATCGAGAGGATGCTCCGACTCGCGAACGTCACCAGCGACGACATGCTCTACGACTTGGGCTGCGGCGACGGGAGAATCCTCATTGCCGCCGCGAAGCGACATGGATGCCGGGCCGTCGGAATCGACATCGACCCGCGCCGAGTCAAGGAAGCAAAGGAGAACATTCGAAGAAACCGGCTTGAAGGGCGGGTCAAGATCAGGCGGCAGGATCTATTCGAGACCGACCTAAGCGAGGCAACGGTGGTCATGCTCTACCTATCGTCCCGCGCGAACGAACGGCTGATTCCGAGTTTGCGGCACCTCCCGCCAGGCTCGCGCGTCGTCTCGCATCAGTTCTCCATGAAGGGCATCACGCCGGACCGGGTGATTCGCGTCCGTTCGACGGAGGACAAACACGTCCACACGCTCTATCTGTGGACGACGCCCTTTGACCGATCAAGGGTAAGGTCGGGGCGAAAGGTTCGCGGCAGTCCCTTACCCACCCACGACGCCTGACGCCCAGAGAACGTAGGCCACCGGCGCGCCGAGCAGGATCGAGTCGAGGATGTCGAGCACGCCGCCGAAGCCGGGCATCCAGGTGCTCGAGTCCTTTCGGCCTGCATCGCGTTTCAGCAGCGATTCGGCCAGATCGCCCAACAAACCGGCCATGCCGACCAGCGGGCCGTAGACGAGCCAGCCCCAGCCGATGCCGGCGGTCGTGGCTGCCATGCCGGTGGTCGCCGCCGTGGCGGTCGAAACGGCCGATCCTTGGGCCATGGCCGGGACGAGCCACGCGAAACTGACCCACGCGCCGACGGTGGCGAAGACGATCGCGCCGGCCGCGCCTTCGATCGTCTTGCCCGGGCTGAGGACCGGGGCCAGTTTGTGGCGTCCGAAGAGTCGGCCGACCGTGTAGGCCCCCGTATCGCCCATCTTCACGACGATGATCAGCGAGGCGACCGCGCCGACGCCCCATCCCAGGCGCATCCGGACGACGAAAGCGAGCATGAGGCCGACATAGACCATGGCCAAAACCGCG
>DOEZ01000584.1 GCA_003532715.1 Planctomycetaceae bacterium | reverse complement strand
TTTGCATCGCCCCACCCTACAGGTTCAAGGTCATTGCGTCGCGAATCGTCCCGGCTACGCCGGCAACTCGTATCCCTTGCGCCGCGGGCGGTCCAGCAGTTGGTTTCCCTCGTCGCAATTCGTGAAGCGTTCGGCCTCGGGGTTCCAATGGAGCGGCTCGCCCACCCGGCCCACTTCGCGGGCGATGTTGACCAAATAGCATAGCGTCGAGCTGCGCTGGCCGTATTCGATGTCGGCCGTGCATCGTCCGCCGTTTTTGATGCACTCGATCCAGTTCAGAATATGCGGCCGGTTTTCGGGCACGTTCATCGGGCCGGGATTGTCGGGCGAGGCGAGCAACTCCTTCGGGTTGGCGGCGATCTTGTCGCGGTTGATTTCGATCTTCCCCTTCTCGCCGACGAAGATGCAGCCAAGCCCCGGCCCGCGGTCGCCATCGAGATGCAATCGAAGCTCCACGCCGTCGGCGTATTTCATGCGCACCTTGGCTCGCGGGCCGACCACGTTCTTGGCCATTCCGTAGTACTGGGCGCCCGTTTCGTCATCGGTCGGTTTGCGTGGATCGAACTTGCCGCAATCCTGGTTCGACGGCGCCTCTTCGAGGACGATTTCGACGGGCCCCGTCTCGTCGGTTCCCAGGCCGCGCTGAATCTGGTCGTAGCTGTGGGCGCCCCAGCCCGTCACGCCGAAGCAGCGTCCGCCGCCGTCGTAGTCCCACCAGGCGTTCCATCCGTATTGGAGATCGGCGTGGTACGGCCGCAACTCCGCCTGATTGGTCCACACCTCCCACCAATCCTTGCCTCCGCCCTCGGGCATGGGTTGAGCGGGCTTCGGCTCCCAGTGGACCGGACCAACGAAGTTCGGCGCCGATACGAACTTGACCTTGCCGATCGCCCCGTTTTTGACCAGGTCGCTCGCCCAGTTGTTCAGGGGGATCGAACGCTGCTGGGTGCCGACCTGCGTCACGCGGCCGTACTTCCGCGCGCAGTTGACCATCGCGCGTCCTTCGGCGATGGTCAGGCACATCGGTTTTTCGATGTAGGCGTGCAGGCCGGCGGCCATGGCGTGACAAGCAATCCACGCGCGAGCGTGCGTCGTGGTCTCGACCATTACGCCGTCAAGCTTCTCCTGCTGGATCATCTCGCGGAAATCGGTGTAGCCTTTCCAATTCTGATCCTTGCCGACTTCGCGACGGATGTCGTCGATGCGGGGAGCGAAACAGTCACACACGGCCGCGATGCGAACCTGGGGGATTCCGAGACATTCGCGGGCTATGTCGCGACTCCGTCCACCCAGGCCGATCAGGCCCACCTGGACCGTCTCGTTGGGACCGGGACCTTGCCGCCCCAGGACCGAGGCGGGAACGAACAGCGGGACGGCGGCAACCGCAGCCGTCTTGAGTAGCTCTCGTCGAGTGACGCGATGGGTTCGCATGGCGTGCTCCTTACTGAGGCGGGGTTAGAATCGGAGTCTCGCGGGCAGGCCCACGCCATTGTAATGCCTGTTGGTAGGGAAAACAACGGAATCCGCCTCTCCCACCGGGAATGGGGTTTGGGCGGACCAAGCAGGCCAGGCCCCTGGGCGAAAACCCCGTCGCCCCCCGGCCCCGGTCGCGAGCGTCTATTTCTCGGGTCCCTTCCCTGGTAGAATGGCTTCCTTTTCCACGTCCCGCTTGCACCGAGTCGCACGAGCGGCCGCTTCCGCCGGTTGAGGCACCCCACCGATCGGCTGGGAACGGTCGGCCGCCACGTTCCGTCAATAGTCCACTTCCATGCCGAATGCAGAACCAGGAACTTCCGCCGCGGACGTCACGCCTCGCGCGGGCGGAGTGCGCGAGTTGCTCGTCGTCGCCATGCCCATGGTCGTCTCGCACGCCTGCGACACGGTGATGACGTTCACCGACAGGGTGTTCCTTTCGCGGCTGGGACCCGACGAAATGAACGCCGCCATGTCGGGCGGCTTGACCAGCTTCATGATGATGACCTTCTTCATCGGACTGGTCGGCTATACGACGGCGCTGGTGGCTCAATACCTGGGCGCGGGACGCAAGGACCGCTGCGCCGTGGCCACANNGACCCAGGCCGCGATCGTCTGCCTGGCCGCCTATCCGCTGATTTTGGCCGCTCGCCCGTTGGTCTTCCTCGCCTTCGACGTCAGCGGCGTTTCGGCCGGACAACTCGTCCTTCAGAAAGAGTACTTCGGCATTCTGGTCTATGCCTCGATCGTCGGACTGACGCGCACCTGTCTGAGCGGCTTCTTCTCGGGCATCGGCCGGACGCGGATGGTCATGGTCGCCGCCGTCGTGTCGATGGTGGCGAACGTCGGGTTGAACTACGTGCTGATCTACGGCAAGCTGGGCCTGCCCGCGATGGGCGTTCGCGGCGCGGCCTACGGCACGATCATCGGGGGGCTGCTGGGGCTGTTCGTCTTGGTGGCGGCCTATCTGTGGCCGTCGAACCGACGTGAATTCGGAATTGTGAAATCGCTGCGTTTCGACCGCGAGGCCATGACGAAGCTGCTCCGTTTCGGCTACCCGGCCGGCGTCGAGATGTTTCTCAACGTCTTGGCGTTCACGGCCATGATTTTCACGTTTCAGGCCCACGGGCCGGCCACCGCGACGGCCGCGACGATCATGTTCGCGTGGGACATGGTCTCNNTCGTGGGACGCTACATGGGGGCGGGCAGTCCCGACACGGCCCACCGCTCGGCCATGTCAGGGCTCAAGATCGGCTGGATCTACTCGGCCGTGATTCTTATCCTGTTCGCATGTTTTCCTGCGTCGTTGGTCGACGTGTTTCGGCCGGCCAGGCACGACGAGGTCTTCATCACCGCGTTTCCAACGGCTGTTTTCATGATCCGAACCGCTTCGCTCTATGTGCTGATCGAGGCGGTCGTGGTCGTCTTCGCCGGCGCATTGCGCGGGGCGGGCGACACGTTCTGGGCCATGTGCATCTCCGTGAGCCTGCACTGGATTCTGGTGCCCATTCTCTACGTCATGCTTCATAAACTCGACCTGTCGCCCGAATCGGCCTGGGTCGTGCTGGTGCTGACGTTCCTGGTTTTTAGCTACCTGTTCTATCTGCGCTATCGGAGCGGAAAGTGGCGTCAAATCCGCGTGGTCCCGTCGCCCGAGGAGCTCCTCGCCACCGACCACGACCAGGACTTCCACGAACCTCGCGATCTGTAGCCGCTCAAGCGGCTCGCGACGCACCGGCCGCCGGATCAGGCCTGTTCTTCCTTGTCGAACGCACTGTCGAAGGCGCGGCCGCTGGGCGTGATTTCGACGCGGTGGACGAATTCGCACGCTTCGCGGGCGCCCTGGTCGCGGTCCATGCCCGAGTCTTCCCACTCGACCGACAGCGGTCCGTCGTAGCCGACGTCGTTCAGCGCGCGGATGATCTCCTCGAAGTTCACTCCGCCGCGGCCCAGCGAGCGGAATTCCCAGCCGCGCCGCGAGTCGCCGAATTCGAGATGACTGCCGAGGATGCCCGAGCGGCCGTCGAGCTTGACGATGACGTCTTTCATGTGGCAGTGGTAGATGCGATCGCCGAAGCGGCGGATGAACTCGACCGGATCGACTCCCTGCCACAACAGGTGGCTCGGATCGAAATTGAAGCCGAACTCCTCGCGGCCGTCGAGCGCTTCGATGGCCCGCTCGGCCGAATAGAGATCGAACGCGATTTCGGTCGGATGGACTTCCAGGGCGAATTTGACGCCGCACTCGCCGAACACGTCGAGAATCGGGTTCCATCGCTCGGCCAGCAGCTTGAACCCGTCGTCGATCATCGCGGGCGAGACGGGCGGAAAACTGTAGAGCAGATGCCAGATGCTCGAACCGGTGAAGCCGTTCACCACGGCCACGTCCATGCGCTGGGCCGCGCGAGCCGTCTTCTTCATCTCCTCGGCCGCGCGCCGGTTCACTCCGGCGGGGTCGCCGTCGCCCCAAACGTGCTCGGGCAGAATGCACTTGTGGCGTTCGTCGATTTTGTCGAGAACCGCTTGGCCGACGAGGTGGGCACTGATCGAATAGACCTGCTGGCCGTATCGTTCGAGCGTGGCGCGTTTCTTCGAGCAGTAATCGTCCTCGTTCAGGGCACGATCGACCTCGAAATGGTCGCCCCAGCAGGCCAGTTCCATCCCCGCGAATCCGAATTCCTGGCACTTGCGCGCCAGATCCTCACAACTCAGATCGGCCCATTGTCCCGTGAAAAGCGTTACCGGTCGTGCCATGTCGTGACTCCTCGTAGGATGGAGAATGATTTAGTCTGTCGACAAACGGCCCGATTGCGCGTCACGTGACCCACGTTCGCAATCGAGCTTACGACCATTTTGACCGATTCGTGCCGTGTTTCAAGGTGGTTGCCGCGGCAGGCAGAATCGACGGGCGAGCAATCGTGCTATACTGGAAAGGGGCTGTGCGTCGCGACCGTGTTAACCTTGGCAATCCAGGAAGATTGGTGTTTCTGCCGTCGAAAGGGAGGACGTCATCATGTTTGGCCGTAATGGGCTCATGGCTTTCGCCGTCGCTTACGTCCTTTTCGGTTCGGCCGGATCCCCGCCCGCCGAGGCGGCCGGTCGCGTCGAACTGGTGCTGACGACCGACCGGCATGCACCGCTGACGGCTCAGCAGGCTTGGGCGCGTGAATTGGGGGCGGCGGGCGTTCGGAATGTCCGGCTGCGAACGGCGCACGCCAGCGACAAGGTCGGCATCGAGACACGCGGCGCCAAGGAGTCGCCCCTCTATATCGTGACCGGCACGCTCGATTCGCACGGCGAGGTGATTCTGCCCGAGGGGCGTTATCGTCAAGGCGAGGCGAAGCGCATCGCCCATTGGCTCGACGAGTTGGCGCGGCTCGGGCCGCCTGAAACGCGCGAGCCGGTGGTCGCATTCGGGTTGAAGCACGGCGAGATGCTGGCCGTCCGCGACGACCTGGCGACGCCGATCGGCTTTTCGACCAAGGGGCTTCCACGAGGCGAGGCGGCCCGCAAGATTCTCGACGGTTTGCGGCTGCCCGTCGAACTCGACCCGAAACTGTTGCCCACCGACGACGCCGATCGCGTGGCCGACGAGTTGCGCGGGTTGTCGTGCGGCAGCGGCCTGGCGTGCGTGCTGCGCCCGCTGGGGTTGGTCTTGGTTCCGCGAAGCACGCCGTCGAAAGGCCCGATATACCGGATCACGCCGGCGCGCGGCGAGAAGGAAGTCTGGCCGGTCGGCTGGAAGCCCGAGAAGTCCGGCCCGAAGATCGTCCCGAAGATGATCGACTTCTTCTGGCTCGAGTTACCCGGCGTGCAGGCGTCGCGAGCCCTCGACGCAATCGTCGAGCGACTGCAAATTCCGGTGTTGATCGATCACCACGCCCTGGCGCATCACAAAATCGACCTGGAAAAGGCGATCGTGACGATTCCCCGCACGCGGATGACCTACGCTTCGGCGCTCGATCGGGTTCTGTTTCAGGCGAAGGTGAAGAGCGAGCTTCGGACTGACGAGGCGGACTCGCCCTTTCTTTGGATCACGACGATCAAGCCGGCCAAGTAGCCGGATTCGCGAGCGACGGCAACTCGTTGCGCACCTCTGGCTCGCGCTTCGGGTTGGTGTTGGGTCGCGGACAATCCGGGCTAGTCTTCTTCCTCTTCCTTTACCGCCGCCTTGTCGATGATTTCCTTCTGGATGTTGCCTGGGACAACGTCGTAGTGGCTGAATTCGATCGTGTAGC
This sequence comes from Planctomycetaceae bacterium, assembly GCA_003532715.1. Classification (GTDB taxonomy): domain Bacteria; phylum Planctomycetota; class Planctomycetia; order Pirellulales; family Thermoguttaceae; genus UBA11386. Next base: position 6,567 of record DOEZ01000584.1, on the reverse strand, counting down.
TTCCTTGTCCGCCCGTGATGCTCGACAGGCTTCGCGCATAGGTGGTCACTTCGGCCAGGGGCGCTTCGGCGGTGATGGTTTGCATGTCGCCGCCGGCCGAATCCATGCCCAGCACGCGTCCGCGCCGGCCCGACATGTCGCTACTGATGTCGCCGACGTTTCCGCTGGGGATCGTGATCTCGATCTTAACGATCGGTTCGAGCAGACCCGGCTTGGCGCTTTGGAAGACGTTGCGGAAGGCCATCGACGCGGCCGTTTTGAACGCCTGTTCGTTGCTATCGACCGGGTGGTGTTTGCCGAAGAAGACTTCGACGCAGATGTCTTGCACGTGATAGCCGGCGATGACGCCGCGCTCCATCCGGTCGCGGAAGCCTTTCTCGACGGCCGGCATGAAGTTGCCCGGTATCGTTCCGCCGACGACCGAGTCGAGCCACAGGAAGTTCCAGTCGGCGTCGTAATGCGGTTCCTTGAGCGAAGGGAAGCGGCTCTTGACGGCGTATTCCTCGATGTTCGTGTCCTTCGGCAGGGGGTACATGCGAATGTGAACCTCGCCGAATTGGCCGCTGCCGCCGCTTTGTTTCTTGTGTCGATAGCTTCCCTCGGCGTTGGCCTGGATCGTCTCGCGATAGGGGATTTTGGGCTCCTTCGTGTCGACTTCGACCTTCTCGCGCCGCTTGAGTCGTTCTTGAATGATCTGCAGGTGAAGCTCGCTCATGCCGTTGATCACGGTCTCCTTGGTCTGCGGATCGAGTTCGCGCCGGAACGTTCGGTCTTCCTGGCAAATCTTCGTCAACGCGCCGGACAGCTTCGTCTGGTCGCTGCGGCTCTTCGGCGTGACGGCCAGGCCCACCATCGGCCGGGGGAATCCGATGGGCGGCAACGCCAATTCGCCCAACGTGTTGCCGGTCTCGATTTCCTCCATCTTCACCAGTGCGATAATGTCGCCGGGACCCGCCTCGTCGACCGGCGACGTCTCGTTCGCCTGGACGGCGAGCAACTGGGCGATCTTGACGCCTTTGCGCGATCCGACGACCGGCACTGTCGTCTCTTTCTTCAGCGTGCCGGAGAACACTCGCACGAAGGTCAGTTTTTGGACGAACGGGTCGATGCGAGTCTTGAAGACTTGCGCGACCAGCGGTCCCGACGGATCGGCCGTGATCTCGACCGCTTCGCCGGCCGCGTTGGTCGCGGTTCGCGAGACCATGCCGGGCGTCAGGCCGCAGGTGACCATGGCGTCGAGCAACTCGGGGACGCCGACGCCCGTCTTGCCCGATACGCACACGATCGGAATGACGCTTCCCTGGGCGATGGCCTGGCCGATGAGCCGGCCGATTTCTTCCTTGGTCGGCGGCGTTCCCTCGAAATAGCGTTCCATCACCTGCTCATCGACCTCGATGATCGACTCGATGAGCGGCTCGCTGATTTCCGCCGGATCGACCAGCGCGCCGGCCGTGTCGGCGGGCACGTCGAGCGTGCTCGCCACGCCCTTGAAATGCGAGCCTTGGCCAATCGGCACGTTCAGCGGTACGCACGGCTTGCCGAAAAGCTCCTGGATGTCGCCGAGCAGCTTGGCGAAATCGATGTTTTCCGAATCCATCTTGCTGATGACGATCATGCGTCCCAAGCCGGCTTTTCCCGCTTCGGCGAATACGCGGCGCGTGTTCACTTCGATCCCCGCCTGGGCGTTAATCAGAATGGCGGCCGTATCGACGCCGCGCATCGCGCCGATCGTCTGGCCGATGAAGTCAGGATAGCCGGGCGTGTCGATGATGTTGAAATGCTTGCCTGCGTGGTCGAAATGCGCGACCTTCGCCTCGATGGTGTACTTGTGGTGTTTCTCTTCTTCGTCGAAGTCGCAAATGCTCGTGCCGTCGTCGACGCTCGCCTGGCGCTTCACCGCACCTGTCGTATTCAACAGCGTGTCGAGCAGCGTCGTCTTGCCGGTTGAACCGTGACCACAGAGAACCCAATTGCGAATGTCGTCTACTTTGTGCTTTGCCATCGAAACGTCCTTCCGATTCATGGGTGGCGGATCAGGCCCGCCGAAATGGTGATCGTATGTTTGTTCTCGCGCCGAGCCGAGGCCCGGTCGGGGTTCTTTCGCTCTATTCGTCGCCCGCCGCGGCCAGCGCCTCGGGCAAGGTCAAGCTCCCTTCGTACAGTGCTCGGCCGATGATGCAACCGGCCATCGGTATTTCGGCCAGCCGAGCCACGTCGTCGACCGTGACGATTCCGCCCGAGGCCACGACCGGAACCGCGACGCTCCCTCGCATCGCCGCCATCGCCGCCGTATTCGGTCCCGTCATCATCCCGTCCGTGGCGATGTCGGTGTAATTGATTGCCGCCAGCGGTTCGTCGGCGAACCGCCCCGCCAAATCCAGCGCGTCGATCTCGCTCGTTTCCAGCCAACCGTCGGTGGCCACGCGACCGTCGCGCGCGTCGATGCCCAAAACCAACTTGCCCGGAAAACGGCGGCACATCGACCGGAACCAGTCGGGCTGCTTGATCGCCAACGTGCCGATGACCAACCGGGCCAGGCCCATTTCGAGCAATTCCTCGATCGTTTCCTCGCCGCGGATGCCGCCGCCGAGTTCGCACGGGACGTCGACCGCCTGAACGATGCGGTTCACCGCGGCCATGTTGGCCGGGCGGCCGTCGCGTGCTCCATCGAGGTCGACCAGGTGCAGGCGTCGGCCTCCCGCTTCGACCCACCGCCGGGCCATTTCGACGGGGTCGTCGGCGAACACGGTCTCGCGAGCATAGTCTCCTTGCCGCAAACGCACGCATTTGCCGCCTCGAAGGTCAATGGCCGGCCAGACTTCCACGCTGCTGTTCCACCCAAATCCAAGAGACTAATTGCTGATTATTGCTGGCACGTCCACCAACCGGCCCGATTCGACGGGGAACCGGCGAGTTGGGCGAACGGCTCATATCCGGCTCCCGACAGGAGACACCAGCCAGCGACCCCCCTAGGATGGGGAATCTATCCGAAATCCGGCCAGATATTCCCCTGGCGGGGACGAACAAAACCCGTAGTATGCCAGAGCATGCCCCACCTTGCAAGGTGGCGGAACTAGGGACATTTCTTGCAGTTCTCGCCGATTTCTTGCCGAAATCGCGGAGCGGCCGTCGATCACACTGGGGTCGCCGGATTTGGGGGGCATCGGTATAATCCGTTGTTTTCGTGCGACCCCATGCGCGTCCGCCCCGAGTTGGACCCCAACCCGGGCGTGGACTGCAAGGAAATCAACTCCCGAACCAAATACAATCTTATAACCGCAGAAGGGTTCCCATGAGTCAGACAGATACGGTACTCGCGGGGACCGGTCAGCCGCCAGCGCCGACCGGCCTTTCGCCCGAAGCCCTGTTCGAGAAGTGCAACGCGTTGGCTCGAAACCTCTGGTGGAGCTGGCAACCCGAAGTCATCAACCTTTTCCGCGATCTCGACCCAATCCGCTGGCGGCAGTTGGACCACAACCCCATCGCGCTGCTTGCCGAGTTCACCCCCGAACGGCTGGAGATGCGAGCCTCGGAATTGGTGCTCTTCAGCCGGATCAACCATGCGTTTCGCCGATTGAAGGAATACATGAGCGAGCGCGCCACGTGGGGACGAACCCACGCCGGAGTGCTCGGCTCGAAACCGGTCGCCTACTTCTCGCTCGAATTCGGCGTCCACGAGTCGGTTCCCGTCTATTCGGGCGGTCTTGGCGTCCTTTCGGGCGATCACATCAAAAGCGCCAGCGGGCTGGGCGTGCCGCTGGTCGCCGTCGGCCTGTTCTACGATCAGGGTTATTTCAAGCAGCAGTTGGACATCGAGGGCTATCAACACGAGGAATACCTCGACACCAAAGTCGAGAATCTGCCGATGGAGCCCGCGCGGGCGGCCGATGGCAAGCCGCTGACCATCCGCATCGACACGCGTAACGGGCCGCTGTTGGCGAAGGTGTGGCTCATGCACGTCGGCCGCGTGAACCTCTTTCTGTTGGACTGCGACGTCAAGGAAAACCGGCCGGAGGACCGCGAACTCACGTCGCGCCTTTACGGCGGCGACAATCGCACGCGGATCCGCCAAGAACTGGTCGCCGGCGTGGGAGGCATTCGCGCGCTGAAGGCGATGGGCATTACCCCCGGCGTGTTTCACCTGAACGAAGGGCACAGCGCCTTCGCCACGCTCGAAGCCGTGCGCCAGAGAATGATCGACACGGGCATGAGTTTCGACGACTCGCTCCGCGAGATCGCCCGGCACACTGTCTTCACCACCCACACGCCGGTTCCCGCCGGACACGACCGTTTCGACGGCAGCCTGATCGAAGAGCACCTGGGGCCGCTGCGCGACGGGTTGGGCATTTCGTTCGAACAGTTGATGGGACTCGGCCGCGTCGAACCGCAAAACAACCACGAGCCGTTCTGCATGACCGTGCTGGGGCTGAAGCTTTCGCGGCGCGCGAACGCCGTCAGCAATCTGCACGGCCACGTCAGCCGGCGCATGTGGGCCCATCTCTGGCCTTGGCGTGTCGAGGAGGAGATTCCCATCGGCCACATCACCAACGGCGTGCATGTTCAAAGCTGGTTGGCCTACCAGATGGAGCAACTCTACGACCGGCACTTCCCCGTCGATTGGGATAAACGCATGGGCGAACCCGAGGTCTGGCAGTACATCAACGACGTCGATCCGGGCGAGCTTTGGGAAACCCACAACACGCTCAAGAACCTCCTCCTGGCGTTCGTCCGGCGGCGAGTGAGCCGCCAGTGCCGACGCCGCGGCGAAAGCGACGAGGCCGTCGAAGCGGCTCGCAACATGCTCGACCCGAATATCCTCACGTTCGGTTTCGCGCGGCGGTTCGCCACCTATAAGCGGGCCGATCTGATTCTGCGCGACGTCGATCGGCTTTCGGCCATGGTGACCGATCGCGAGCGCCCGGTGCAGTTCATCTTCGCCGGCAAGGCCCATCCGGCCGACGAGCCGGGCAAGCAGTTGATCAAACGCATCGCCAACCTCCGTCACGATCCGCGCTTCGCCGGGCGGATCGCCTTCGTCGAGGATTACGACATCAACGTCTGCCGCCACCTCATCCAGGGCGTCGACGTCTGGCTCAACAACCCGCGACGACCCTTGGAAGCCTCGGGCACCAGCGGCCAGAAGGCCGTGCTCAACGGAGCGCTGAATCTTTCGATTCTCGACGGGTGGTGGGCCGAAGCCTACGACGGCTCGAACGGCTTCGCCATCGGCCAGGGCATGTCGCACGTCGACACGGCCCGAACCGACGCCCAGGACGCCGAAGCGCTCTACCACGTGCTCGAGGACGAAGTCATTCCGCTGTACTACGATCGCGACATCGACGGCCTGCCGCAGCACTGGATCCGACGGATGATGAACTCAATCAGCTCGCTCGCCTGGCGATTCAGCGCCGACCGCATGGTGGCCGACTACGTCCGCACGGGCTATCTGCCGGCCGCCGGCGGCTTGAGCTGCGAGATGGACCTTCATTAGTTTCCGTTGCGGCAACAACTGTAGGGCGGGGCGATTGCGGCGAACCTTGCGGGAAAAGCACGAATTCCACGAAGAAACTCGCTGCAATCGCTTCACCCTGGGCTGCTGAATATAGCCTTTCAGGCTTGCTGCCGATCCGAGAACCGATGGTGCGTCGGACGTCCTGAACACGCCCGGCCAAGCGCGAAATCGGACATTTTTCGGCCCGCGCCCCCCTTGTTTGGTTGCAAAGTGACGATTTCTCTGGTAAACAAGAGTTTCGTCCGTCGGGTGTCACACTAACCCGAAGCGCCAGCGANNGCACGCCGGGCCGCGGGCCGATTCCGCCGGGTAACTCCTTCCAACGTCCAAACAAGTCAACATCCAAAAAGGCGGCCTGGGCATGCTGGCCAAGCTCAAAACCTTCTCGCTTCTGGGCATCGACGCACTTCCGGTCGAGGTTGAAGTCGACGTCTCGCCCGCCGGACTGGCCAAGACGATCCTCGTCGGACTGCCCGAACAGGCCGTCAAGGAAAGCACGCATCGGGTCGAGCGTGCCATGGTCAACTCGGGCTTCGAGCGTCCGCAGAGCCGCGTCGTCATCAACCTCGCCCCGGCCGAACTCCCCAAACAGGCCGCGTCGTTCGACTTGCCCATCACGCTGGGCATTCTGGCCGCCAGCGGGCAGTTCGAGTCGGAACGCTTCGGCGACTACGCGGTGGTCGGCGAATTGGCCCTCGACGGCACGACGCGGCCCACCAAAGGCGCGCTGTCGATCGCCATGGCCGCCGCCAAACAGCCCGGGCTGCGCGGACTGCTGGTCCCCACCAGCAGCGCGGCCGAGGCGGCCGTGGTCGAAGACATCGAGATCATCCCCGTCGATAGCCTCGCTCAAGTCGTCGCCTTTCTGACGGGCGAACTGCCGATCGAGCCCGTCCCGTCGCGACTCGGCGACCTGTTCGGCCAACTGGCCCACTACGAACTCGACTTCTCCGACGTCCGCGGCCAAGAGATGGCCAAGCGGGCCGTCACGGTCGCCGCCGCCGGAGGCCACAATCTCTTGATGGTCGGGCCGCCCGGCTCGGGCAAGACCATGC
>DOEZ01000470.1 GCA_003532715.1 Planctomycetaceae bacterium | reverse complement strand
CGATGTGGATTCGCTGGTGTTCGATGCCCATCACAATGGCCCAGAACGGGTTGTTCCAGTTGATGGGCATTTCCAGGGGCATCGCGCGGATCGTCTCGTCGACGAAGTTGCGCACCGTGTTCCGGTAGTCCCGCACCTCGGCGACCGTCGGCCAATCGTAGTGGGCTTCGTTCAGGTCGTCCCACGACATCTCGTCCACCCCGATCGCGAACATCGACTCAAAGCGGGGATTGAACCGCCGGTTGGCGATCTTGGCGACGATGAGCTTGTTGACGTAAAAGACGGCCGTGTGCCCGAGGTAGAAGATCAGCGGGTGGCGAAGCGGTTCGGCGCGGACGTAAAACGCCTCGTCGGACGCGAGAGTCTCGTAGAGCGCTTCGTCGAGGCTGTAGGTGGCGTGAAAATACTGCCGGATTCCCTCGCGCTTCTCCGCCGGATCGCCCTGGTTAAGAATCGTGGTTCGCGTGTTTCTCAGGTCCATGGTTTGCTCCGCCTGCTCCGATAAACGTCGCGTCTCCTGTTCGCCGGATGCTCACAGGCAAGCACACATGCCGCGAGGACGAACACGCCGTCTCGCCCCGCAAGTCGGACTTCGGAAAGCGGCCGTGCCGTGCTTCGGCGGGCAATTCTACCAGGCGCATCGCGGAACGCCAAGAAAGCCCGGTGAAGTTGAGCGGCATTTAACTGGCGAGAGACGCGGGGCATCACCTCAAAAAGGGCCCACTGGCGGGCCCCGCGCTAAAGAAAAACTCACCCCAACCGAATAAACCCGCAGACGAGGAGGTCGGACGCGGCGAAACCGGGGGACCACTGCCCCAAATTTCGTTGACTCACCCCTCCAATAGGCTATAATTCGCTGTGCATCCATGGATCGGGCTCCCGCAAGATGGCTTCGAGCGATAGGATCAAGGGGTTCGCAAGGCACTCCCTTGGCGGTTCCGAGAGGCGGCGCATCGTGTCGCGCAGGCGCCGGAAACCGCCCAGGGCGCCGATTCCGAAGAGGAGTTAAGAGATGTTCAGAGCTGTCGGACGCTACTTCCGAGCGATCGGATACCTTATCACCGGACGTATCGACCAGGCGCGTCAGACGTTGAGCGCCAACCCGAACGTCATGCGAGCCACCTACGACCAGATCCTACGCGACAAGACCGCGCGGATCCATCAGTACAAGGACGCGGTGGCGGGGATGATCAGCCAGGAAGAGAAGAAGAAGGCCCAGGTCAAGTCGCTGACCGAGGAAGTCAAGAAGCTCGAAAGCCTGAAGGCCGGTTCGGCCGCGATGGCCCGCAAGCTCGTGGCAAAACACAACGGCGACATCGAAGCGGTGAAGCGGGATTCCGAATATACGCGATGCCAAACGGCGTTTCGCGATTTCAGCACGACGTTGGCCGAGAAGGAGCATCGGATCGCCGACCTAGAAGGCGATTTGGAGACGCTTGCCAAAAGCATCGGCAGCCACAAGATTCAGATACAGGGTTTGCTTCGCGAATTGGACAAGATTCGTGAGGAGAAACACGACGCCGTGGCCGACGTGATTTCGGCTCGCGAGGAACAACAGATCGCCGACATGGTCGCCGGCATCTCCGCCGACCGCACGTCGCAGGAGTTGGCCGAGTTGCGCGACCTTCGCCGCCAGATGAAGGCCAAGGCGCGCGTCTCGCGCGAGTTGTCGGGCCTCGACACCAAGCGGGACGAGGATGAGTTCCTCGTCTACGCGACCGAAAACGTCATGACCGACGAGTTCGACGCCCTGATCGGCCTGACCAAGGACGACGACAAGCGGCTCGGCGAATCGGACGAACCGACTCGGATTCCCGAGAAGTAGTCGCCTCGGGTAGGTGCCACTGGCTTTGGCAGTGCGGTGGCGGTGGGGCATGGTCGGTATCCGTGGCCGTGTTAGTGGGGCTCGCTCCACTCGACCCACCCTACGGGTTGTGGATGATTCAGGTAAGTGAGATGCGCCCTTGCCATGAGTGAACATGCTTTCTTCACGCGGCTCGCGCAAGTGTTCAACTCGGGGCAGTCGCGAAGCGTCATTCTGTCGGGCAATATCCACGACCTGTTCGACGCCGGTTCGGAGTACTTGCCGCTGATCCCGTTTCTGTGCCGCAAATCGGCCGCGCCGGGCATTGTGCAACTCGTCTACGAACTGAACGGTCCGATTCGGGTGGCCAGCGAGAAGGGCCGCGTCGCGCTGCAAGACGCCTGGGTCGCATGGAAGGCGGGCGTCGAACTCGATACGCTCATCGTGCAGGACATGACCAAGCGGCAGAAGCGGGTCGAACAACTCCGCGCCGATTTCGACCGCCACATGCAGGAGGCCATCGGCAACCCGACGCTCGCGCTGGAGTTTCTTCGCCAATTGATGATCTGCTCGCGCGCGACCTTGCGCGAAAACCTGCTCGTGCTTGTCGAGGCGGCCGATATGCTGCTGCCCGTCGCCGCCGGGGGCGACGTGGCCGGCCTTAGCGACCGGCAACTCCGCCGCGTAAGCATCGTGCAGGACTGGTTCGGCGATCCGGCCTTTCTGCACGGGGGCGATTCGGTCTGCCTGATCGCCGAATCGCGGCACCTGATTCATCCCCGCGTGGCCCGGATGCCCCAGGTGCTCTCGGTCGAGGTGCCCGCCCCGTCGCTCGAAGCACGCGAGCGCTATATCAACCACTACATCGAAACGGCCAGAATCAAGCCGACGCTGTGGTCAACGCCGCGCTCGCTGGCCGAATCGACGGCCGGGCTGTCGATCCACGCGATTCGCCAGCTTCTGGCCGGTGCGGCCCACGCGGGCGAACCGCTCGCTCCGGACGGCGTCATCGATAAGGTCGAGCAGTACGTCCAGTCGCAATTGGGCGAGGACGTCGTCGAATTCAAACGCCCGACGCACAAGCTCGATTCGGTCGTCGGCTTCTCGCGGCTGAAACGGTTTTTCCGCGACGAACTCATCCCACGTTTTCAGGCGAAGGGGAAGAAGAGCCTCGCCGGGGCGGCAGTGGCAGGGCCGATCGGATCGGGCAAGACGTTCGTCTTCGAGGCCATGGCCGCCGAACTCGGCTTGCCCGTGCTGGTGCTCAAGAACATCCGCAGCCAGTGGTATGGGCAGACCGACGTGATCTTCGAGCGGTTGCGACGGGTGCTCGAGGCGCTCGACAAGGTTGTGTTGTTCGTCGACGAGGCCGATACGCAATTCGGCGGCGTCGACGCGACGGCCCACGAGACCGAGCGGCGTCTGACCGGCAAGATCCAGGCCATGATGAGCGACCCGGCGTTGCGAGGACGCGTGGCGTGGTTGCTGATGACGGCGCGGATCCACCTGCTTTCGCCCGACATCCGCCGCCCGGGGCGCGTCGGCGACCTGATTATCCCCGTGCTCGATCCGGAGGGCGACGACCGGCGCGAGTTTGTCCGCTGGGTGCTCGGCGAGGCGATCGCCGCACCGACGGACGAAGACGTCGCCGCGCTCGACGGGCTGACCGAGGGCTATTCGGCGGCCGCCTTCGCGTCGCTCCGATCGCACCTGGCCGCCGCGAAGGACGACGACGGCGACATGCCGATTGAGCGCGTGGCAAGCCTGGTCCGCGACCACATCCCCCCGGCAATCGGGCCGACGCGACGCTACCAGGAATTGCAGGCTTTGGTAAACTGTACTCGCCGCTCGCTGCTCCCGGGCAGCGACGCCGATGGCTTCGACCTAGACGCCTCGCGCAAACAATGGCAAAACGAACTCCACCACTTAGAAACACAAGGCGAGCGGGGGGCGTAAGCCCCCTGTTAATTCAACGAGCCAAGCACGTAACCCCCCTGTTCGCTCCGCCAACATTCCCGATCCCGCCGCCCACCAGTCCCCAAATCTCCAAATCTCCAAATCCCCCACATCATTTTCCACGACACGTCAAACCTCTGTCTTCTGGAACGGCAAAAGAAAGAGGCGTATCATGCAATCTTCCCGGTTTCGCGAACTGATTAATCTCATCGGCCTGCTGCTGGTCGGAATTGCTCCGTACAAGAGCGACTGCTCGTCCGCTCTGTCCACCCCCGTGGATGACTCCAGGAAGTCGTCCCCGACTTTGGCCGCTGCCGTGCCCCTTCCGTTCGAGAAGGTGCTTCCCGGGCCGGTCACCGATTACGAGATCGTGACGGCATCGGGTGATTTCGCGCGGGAATATCTGTTGCGCACGTTCAGGCTCCCGGCTGAAGGGTTTCGTTACGTCCAGAAGCTGGGGCGAAGCAGCAACGGCATCAAGCCATGGCTCCTGGTCCGCAATGTCGAAACGGGCGAGGGGGTCGCCGTGTCATTGGCCTATAGCGGCAACTGGATCCTCGCCGTCGAACCGCGAGGGGAGAACACCGTGCTCCGCGCGGCCACCTCGCCAGCGTCGCTCGCGCCGTTCGACACGATCGGTGGCCTGCCGATTCCCGGGGCGTTGGTTGCCGAATTCTCCGGCGATTGGGACCATGGCGCGCAACCCATTGTCCGATACATCCGCAAGCACCTGCTTCGCGACATGGGCGAGGACTGGCCGCCGGTTCAGTACAACACATGGTATGCCGATTACGACCGCCTTTCCCAGAAGGCGATTCTCGCCCAGGCCAAAGCGGCGGCCGAAATGGGATGCGAGTTGTTCACGATCGACGCGGGCTGGTACGGCGGAACGGTGCCGGAGGCGGGTTGGGTTGGTGCTCTCGGCGATTGGACCGTGAATCACGAGAAACTTCCCGACGGCTTGGAGCCGATTGCGGCCGAGGTTCGCCGATTGGGGATGAAGTGTGGCTTGTGGATCGAGATCGAACGCGTCTCGCCCAATTCGCCTGTCGGCCGCGAGCATCCCGACTGGTTCCTGCGCGACGGAGAGAAGCCCTTTGAGCGACGGGGCAGCTACACGCTCGATTTCGGCAACCCGCAAGTTGTGGCGTGGGCCAAGTCGCAAATCGACCGGCTCGTGGCCGACTATAAGCTCGACTATCTGAAGATGGATTTCAACACCAACCTGCAACTCGACAGCGAGCGTTTCGCGGGTGTCGAAGATGTTCTGTATCGCCACTATCGAGGTCTCGCGGAGTTGTGGCGGCATCTGCGAGCAGAACATCCCGACTTGATCGTCGAAAACTGTTCCAGCGGCTCGCTGCGCCACGACGTGATGACCGCCGCGATGACCGACACGCACTGGGTTTCGGACAACGTCAACCCCAACATGTGTCTGGCGATGAACCACGGCGCGACGTACCTCTTTCCGCCCGAGACGTGCAGCCATTGGACGATCGTGCCGCCTTGGGGATTGAAGAAGTACGCGTCGCGCGATGCCGACCATGCGGCGATCGAAAGCTCGTTCGACCCGACAACCCAGTTCACGGTCAATATGATGGGCCACCTGGGCCTGTCGGGCCGCATTCAAGACTGGGACGCCCTTACTCGCAAGATCGCCGCCGAGCGGATTGCCCTGTACAAGCAGATTCGGCCCATCATGCGGAAGGCCGACGTCTACCACCTGACGGCGCAGGCCAATCCCGACGCTCCGAAGATGATGCAAGCGGCGCTCTACGTCGATCCGGAGACGAATCGCGCCGTCTTGTTCGCCTACCAGGCCAACGACCCGCGGCTTGAAGCGACCGTCCGGCTGAAGGGTCTGCGGCCCGATCGACGCTATCGCGTTCGTGGGCCCGAAAACCTCGAACTGCCGGAATCGAGCGCGGGCCACGAACTGATCGAAAACGGATTGAAGCTGCGCTTTCCAAATCGAGGCGCATCAGCCGTCATTCTCCTCACAGGCGAGCGGGGGGCGTAAGCCCTCTGTTGTGTTGCACAATAAACCGCGTGCTCCTGGATAATCAGACCCTTCGACGGCGACCCGACGCTCGCAGTGTCCCGGCGGTAACGAACCCGAGCAACAGAATGGCGTTGGTCGGTTCGGGGACCATGCCGATCGTGACGCTCGTAAAGGCGGCTTGCGAAGCATAGAGTTGAATCTGCTCAATGACGCCGATTTCGTTTGCCGTGATATCGACAAAGGTCTGCCCATAATCGTCTGGTCCGGACACCCATGTCCCTTCGGAGCCGACGAACGTGACAGATGTAGTGGATTGGCCAAGAGGAAAGTCAGGATGTAAGCAAACCGTCGCATAGGTAACCGTGCCCCAAGAGGGCAGGTTGAACGTTATCGTGTCAGTGGTTCCGGAACCAAGGAACAAGTAAGCCGTGCCATCAGGTTGCGTTCCAAGTCGCCAACGGAGCGTTCCGCCCGGTTTGGCCGTGAACTCATGATTGAACATCGGGTCGAAGCCCGGCTCGCCGTTGTGTTCGAAGTCCTCGACGTAGTAGATCAACTCGGCCGAGGCCGCGCCGGGCAACGCGGCGGCGAGCAACGCGAATGCCCCCGCCAACACGACAAGGAATCGTGACATGACAGTAATCTTTCTTGAAAAGGTGTTCAGTGATTCTTCAATTGTTCGTCCCTTGAGGAAGAGGATATCGCGTCCTGTCAGGCGACAAGACGCGATACCCCTCTGCCTTCTCCGCTCTCTCGGGCGAGACCAAAGACACCCCGCCCTTGCCGTTCTTCCCGGAGTGAGTCGCGAAAGACAAGTTGTGTGGTGATGTTTGTGGAAATACAATGCTCTCCATTGATGAAATTGCCGTCGGCGCGCGAAACCGAGCACGAAATCTCAAAGAAACCCTCAGAATCGGCCCCGGCGCGATCACTGAATTCCCCCGAATGGACAAGGTTGGCTGTGTGACGAGTCTCTCGTTGGCCGTCTTCCTCGTTCCGGTCGTCGTCTGAATAGTCTTCGGTGCGAGGCCTGATATCGCAGTGCGCGATAACGGTCTCGCGAGAACTTCAGGTAGGGGGTCCGGCAGCTTCAAATAACACAAAACTGGCAAGGCGAAACCGCCCTTTTTGGGGGAATGACTGGGCGGATTCGGGAACGGCAGTCCGCCCCTGGTCGAAGCGGTTCAGACGACGGACAAAAAAATCGCCGGTTCACGCCAGCCAGGGGCTTGACCTTTCGGGAGATGCTGCAACAATACTGGCAGTGGGAGTTCTAGACCCCACCATTCTTCGGCCCCGTAGGTCCCTGCCCCGCCTACGGGGCCCTTTTTGTTGGTGCATTTCTCGCCCTGCTTGTGGCGTCGGTGGCAACAAGAACTAATCCTGTTACATGCCGGATCGGCAAGATCCACGGCCTGGCGGCGCGACTCTCGGACTCGCTGCCCATGGCAGGCACCGCCCGAATGACGCAGAGATCCTCGATATTCGGCGACGCAGAGTGCAATCTAGCCCGCACCCTAGTATCATACATACTTCGGCCACGAGGAATTGGTCCCAAGGAGAAACGAAGATGCGATATTCTCTGATGCTTCTGTCGGTGATTTTTGCCGCACCGCTGTCGACCGACGCGGGAACGACGACTCACTCGCAACAAGAGAAGACGGCTGCGGTGGCGGTGGATGAAAAAGGTTTCATCAGCCTCTTCAACGGTAAAAACCTCGAAGGCTGGCAAGGCGCCACCAAGGGATACATCGTCGAAAAGGGCAACCTGGTTTGCACGACTCAGGGTAGGGGCTTCTTCTGCACCAAGAAGCAGTACGGCGACTTCATCCTGCGGTTCGAGTATAAGCTGGGGCTGGGTGGAAACAACGGCGTCGGGATCCGTGCTCCGGCCAAGGGAACACCTGCGTACACGGGCATGGAGATCCAACTCCTCGACGATGACGCCGAAGAGTACAAGGATCTCGAACCGGTCCAGTTCACGGGTGCGGTCTACGGCGCCATCGCGTGCAAACGGGGGCACTCGAAGCCCGCCGGCAGTTGGAACACCATGGAGATCATGGCGCAGGGCCGTGCGATTCGCGTGACCCTCAACGGCGTCATTATCACGGAAGGCGACCTCGGCAAGGTCGGCGCCAAGGCGATCCACGGGGGCAAATTGGAGGGACTCGCCAACGCGAAGGGGCACATCGGGTTTTGCGGCCACGCTCACCGAGTCGAGTTCCGCAATGTGCGCATATTGGAGCTGCATCGCAATCGGTCCACGGCTCCAGCGATGGCCGCTCGGTCTTCCTGTGGAACCAACGGGTCTTGACGCCCGGGTGCGATCCACTGAATTGAGGGGAACGAGGAATCTGGCGCGTTTTGGGAATGCGGCCAGTCGCGATGAACGCGGCATTGCGGAATAACGGTCTTTGCGGGGGGATCTGATTGGATCGAGAAGTTGAAACGGCAGATTAAGGGCAAGACGCCCCAGAACTCCTCGCTGCCGCCCCGTTCGCAGCATCCCCACGCCCGGCCGCAGCTGCCACGACGGAAGTCGAAGAAGCGGCGCGGCGGGCAAGCTGGCCACGAGAAGCACGAGCGAGCGTTGATTCCCACCAACGAGTGCGACGAAGTCGAGACCGTCAAAGTGACCGTTCCATCACATTGCAGACATCAATTGGGCCGCCAAAAACACGGATCACGCCCTCCACGAATGCGTTGTTGACAGCAGAGCTGCTGTTGTCGACAATACGGTGGTTGCCGTGCCTACGCCAATGCGTTGCCAGTGTCGGCAGTGCGGGGACGGTTCTTGCTTGTCCAACGGGAGAAAGACGATGATCTGGACGAATTCGAAGCGAGTGGTCATGTTCGGGGCCATCGGTCTGTGGATGCTCGTGATCTCCGGCTGCGTAAGCCAGTCCGAGCATAACACGAAGGTAGCTGAACTGAAGGAACTCAAGGCGACGTTGGTTAAAACCCAAGAGACGGTTTCGCAACTGCAAAAGGACCTTGATGCCGGGAAGGATCGGATTGAGCAAGCTGAGCAGGCTGCGAAGAATGCGGAATCCAAGGTCGAGGCACTGGAGCTGGAAAACGTCGACCTAAAGAACCAAGCCAAGAAACTGTCGGAGGTTGAGAAGAGACTGTCGGAACTTCAAAAGGATCTCGATGACGCGAAGAGTCAGGGCGAGGAATCCAAGGCGCAAGTATCGAAACTCCAAAAGGATCTCGATGACGCGAAGAGTCAGGTTGCGGAAGCTAAAACGCATGCGTCGCAACTCCAGAAGGATCTTGATTCCGCCAAGGCTCGGGCCGACGCTGCCGAAAATGCCGCGAAGGACTCAGAGGCGAAGGTCAAGAAGTTGGAGCAGGAAAACGCCGCATTGCAGGATCAAGTCAAGAAGCTGTCGGATGCCGAGACGAAAGTGTCGCAACTCGAAAAGGAGCTGAACGACGCCAAGGCCCAGGTCGAGAAGCCTGATTGACGTCTGCATTGCGATTGAACCATCATCCATGGCAGAGTGTCGCGAAACGGGGCTTCCGTTGGTTGCCCTCGGCGCGTTCAATCGGCAAAGGGCAAGAGTAGGTCCGTAAGCAGAGCGAACATGCGCGTATTCAGTGGGTCATGGAGATGATGACAGCCTCGCGCCCGAAACACGCCTGGGTTGAACTCGTCGCGGCCGTCGTCCTCTGCTTGGCCGTGGCGGGACTGGGCGGACTGGCGACCGCCCCGAACGTCGGCGGCTGGTACGTCGAGTTGGTCAAACCGGCCTGGACGCCCCCTGGCTGGGTATTTGGGCCCGTCTGGTCGGTGCTCTATCTCATGATGGCGGTTGCCGCGTGGCTGGTCTGGCGTCAGGGCGGCCTCGCGGTCGCCGCCGTGCCGCTGGGGCTGTTCGTCGTCCAGTTGCTGCTCAACGGCGTCTGGTCGTGGCTCTTCTTCGCCCTGCACAGCCCCGGGGCCGCGCTGGTCGATATCGTGCTACTGTGGGCGGCCATCGTCGCGACAACGGTGGCCTTCTGGCGCCGCTCCACGTTGGCCGGCGTTCTTCTTGCGCCGTACCTGGCCTGGGTCTCCTTTGCCGTCGCTTTGAACTTCGCCGTCTGGCGGCTGAACGGCTGACAGCGACATGAGCAATAGTAAGCTGACTGGGAGCCTCTCCTGATCGCTACGCGCCGGGAGCAAGCGGCAAGACGCAACGACAGGGCCTGATAGCCTCTCAGAGACAACAAGAATCGCATTTGCGGCCTCGCGTACTCGCCGAGTCTTTCGCCCGAAGTCTCTCAGTCGCTCTTTGAGGGCCGCCTACGGCCTTGTCACGGCCAACCAGTTGGTCAGCGTGGCGTCCGGCGCCCGTGTCGTGCCGGCAAGACTCGCGCCGCCAAGTCGAGGCCAAATTGGCCGCGCGCAGAACGCACTTTGGCTTGTTGCTCACTGACGGTGTCCCGCCTCAGCGCAATTCGGCGACCAGCAGGGTCCGGTCGTCGGTCGATGGGCCGTGTTGGTGTTCGGCGACCTGGGCGAAAACGAAATCGGCCACCTCGAAGAGATCGCGCGAGGCGGCGCGAACGGCAATGTCGGCCAAGCCGGCCGTTTCCAACCGTTTGCCCCGTGCGTCGCACGTTTCGGGCAGGCCGTCGGTGTAGAAGAACAATCGGTCGCCGGTCTCCAGCGGAAGCGTGTGGTCGGGCTTTGCGGCCAGAATGTCGCGAGCGATGCCGATCATCGGATTCTGGCTGTCGAGCGTGAAGACCGACTCGCCGCGCCGGCGGACGAGCAGCGGACCGGGATGACCGGCTCCGCTCCACGTAATGGTGCGTTCGTCGAGGTCGATGCAAGCGACGAAGAACGTCAGATAGAGATTCGTCGCCGAGAAGTGATCGCAGATAACCGCGTTGAGCGACCGCACCACCTCGCGAGGTTCGCGTCCATAGAGAATGCTGTAGCGGATTTCGCTGCTAAGACAGGCCGCCAGCAGCGCCGGCCCGACGCCGTGGCCCGTCACGTCCGATATCGTGAAATAGAGGCGGTTCCGATCGGAGAATCGCACCTGGCAGTAGTCGCCCCCCACGTCGTCGATCGACTCATAACGCACGTCGACCCAAATCCGCGGGTCGCGAAACGGATTCGGCATGAGGCTCCGCTGAACCTGCGCGGCCAGTTGCCGTTTCCATTCCAGCCGTTCGCGGGTGTTGGCCAACGTCTGTTCCAGTTCTAGCACGCGCCGGCGAAGGATCTCGATCTCATCGCCCGGGACGTTCGGCGCGGAGTTCGTCGCGAAGTCTGTGCGCTGGCCGGCCGCCGCCAACTCTTCCGGTTCATCCCGCACGACCGGGACCTGTTGTTCCGCGTTTTCGGACGCACTTTCCCGCATGGTGTTGTTCCGCCACGAGATCCGACCGACGAACAATGCCCCCTGTCAGGTATTTATACGGGACGGCCTCGGTTCGGAGTACACCCGACGGACGGGCAGGCACGCCCCAATCGCCAAACACCCTGCCCGTCGCCCATTCTCGAATCGGAATGCGCGGATCGTAGCGGTCCACGGGCCGGCCGGCGCGGTGGACTCTCCGTCGAGACGAGCTCTTACCGCACGTCGATCTTCGAATACAGCGGCATGTGGCGGTAGTAGACTTCGAGCATGTAGATCGACAGGCAGGTGACGTAGAGCCGGCCGCCGCTCGTGTCGTGGAGGCTTTGCGGCGACGGATCCCAACTGCCCGACTCTTTGCCCTGCTTGACCTGATGAGCGGGCACTTCTTGACGCATCACCCGGTTCCACCGTTGCCAATGTTCGCCCTCGAGATGGTGCATGACCTGGGCTGCGTAATACCAGTAGTAGACATTGTGGTTCGCCCGATAGTCGATCAGATTCTCGGGCATGACGAGCCAGTCGGCGCCGCGAAGGAGCCGCTTGTCGTTTCGCGTCCAGCCGAGATACTGACGACAGAGAAGGGCTTCGGCCGTCATGGCGGGAGTGGCCTGGTGGCCGCGTTCGTAGGGATAGCGGCTTCCCTCTTCGATGCCCACGTCGTCGAGATACTTCTCGACCCGGAGCAGGTTCTCGGAGGAGATTTCGATGCCGGCCATTCGCGCGCTTTGCAGCGCCATGACGACCCAACCCGTCACCGACACGTCGCTCATGTAGCGGGGGCGATATTTCCAGCCGCCCTCGTCACTTTGGGAATCGAGAAGGTATTGGACCGCCCGGCGAGCCGGCTCGCGGAGCGATTCGTCGCTCGGCGACATGGCCAGCAATTCGCACAAGACGATCGTACATTGAGCGTGGGTGTAGAACCGATGGTTCCAGCCGCCGTCGTGGAAGAAACAGCCGTCATCATCTTGCTTGCCGAGCATCCAGTTCAGGCCGCGCTGGACGTTTTGCGTGTATTCGGTGTTCCGTCGATGGGTGTGGCCGTTGCCCAGAAAGGCCAACAACGCCATGGCCGTGGCGGCCGACTGGTTTTGAATGGTGGCCCCATCGCCGTAGGGCCCCGTCAGGCTCCACGAACCGTCGCGCTGCTGGTTCCGCGCGAGCCACCTCAGTCCGGCTTGAACGGCCGCCTCGGTCGTGTCGTTCCCGCCGTACTTTCCGAGGAGCGAGGGTTTCATTCCTTCGTCGCGCCCGAGGAGGGCCATGCCGATCTGCGGAGCGTCGATCGAGCCGACCGCCATCCGTCCGTCGGGAAACACCTCCGTCGGTCTGGGTGCGGCAAACGGATCGGCGACTTCGGGCAAGCGGTCGGGCGTGACGACGGGCGCCTCGGCGTCGTCGCGTTGCTCACCCGGCAGCGGCGACTCGAAGTCCAACTGGTCGCCAAGCTGCTCGGCATAGGTACTGGCTTCGAGCGAAATTCGCGGATCGGGACGTGCCGGAAGCAGAAGCAGGCCAAGCAGAATAAGCAGGCTCATGTGGAACGCCGCGCTGAGCAGCCAGGGGGGCGCGGTCGCGATGGCCTGCTCGCTCAGAGCCGCATGGTCCGAACGCTCGGCGACCGGTTTGGCCGGATCGCCGGGGGCTGGCGGCTTGGGGGGCTTGGCTTTGCCCAACGGCGACGAAACAACAATAGGGGGGGTGCCGTCGTGCGACAGGGTCTGCGCGAGCTTGCTCGACACGACATCGGTCGGCGGTGACCCGTCGGACGGGAAAATCGGCGGTACACGAGATTCCGGCCGCGTCATCGACGCCTCATTTTCCACGCATTGGCCCCCCGGGACCATAATGCGTTCTTGTCCAATGGGGGGTGTCTTCTATGTTTCCTTGCCCACTCTTCTAGTCTACCTGCCTCTGGGCAGTTCGACAATGAAAATGGATGAGACCTGGAGGGCCTAGCGCGGGGAAAAAACTGTTGGGCCGCTGGACGATAGCCGAAGAAGTGGTACAATAGGCTTTCGCCATGCGATTGTTGGCCGACGAAAACGCTTTCCGGCCAACCAGTTGCGTGCAGACTCCTATATGACGCGGGGTGGAGCAGCCCGGTAGCTCGCGAGGCTCATAACCTCGAGGTCGCAGGTTCGAATCCTGTCCCCGCCACTTCTTCAAAAAGGGTTGCGATTCCTCGCGGGTCGCATACCCTTTTTTTGCGTCGGCGGCCATGTTTTGGCGCCGAAAAGGGCCCTAATCGCTACCCGCCAACCATGTCCGCCATCGACAAGCTCTTTGAACAACTGCGTACTCAAGGTCGCAAAGCCTTCATGCCTTTTGTCACGGCCGGCGATCCCGACTTGGATTTCACCGAGCAGCTTCTGCGGTGTTTGAGTCGGCGGGGCGCGAGCCTGTTCGAAGTCGGCCTGCCGTACAGCGACCCGATCGCCGACGGTCCGGTGATTCAGGCGTCGTTTACTCGGGCGCTCGATCGAGGAGTGAAGCTGACGGATATCTTCGCCACGCTGCGTCGAGTCGCGCAAGACATCGAGGCTCCCATGGTCACAATGGGCAGTTATGCGATCATCCATCGGCACGGGCTCGATGCATTCGTCGCCGAGGCCATAGCGGCGGGCGTNNGGGGCCATTGTGCCCGATCTACCCGTCGAGGAATCCGATGCGTTGGCCGAAGTGTGCCGCCGCGAGGATTTCAGCCTGATCCAATTGATCGCGCCAACCACGCCGCCGGACCGCGCGCGGCGGATCGTCGAACGAACGACCGGATTTGTTTATTTCGTGTCGGTGACCGGCATCACCGGCGAGCGCACTGAACTGCCGCCCGCAATCGTCGATCGGGTGGCCTGGCTTCGCGAGCAGACGGATTTGCCCATTTGCATCGGCTTTGGGATCAGCCGTCCCGAGCACGTCCGCATGTTGGCCCCCGTCGCCGACGGGCTGATCGTCGGTTCGGCCATCGTGCGTCGCGCCGCCGAGGCATCGCAACGACCGCGGGAAGACGTGCTCTCCGAAATCGACCGGTATGCCGCCGAGTTGCTTTCGGCCCTTAACGGCTAGGCAAATCCGTCTCCACGTGATACCCTACCGGCATGAGATACTTCACGAACAAGGTGATTCTGGCCACGGGTGGATCGAGCGGGTTGGGCCGGTCGATTGCCGAGGCGTTCGCGGCCGACGGAGCCAAGGTGGTAATCGTGGGACTCGAACCGGAGGTCGTGGCCGAGGCGGCTCGCGAGATGGGCCGCGCTGCCGAAGTCATGGGGCTGACCGCCGATCTCACGCGACAGGAGGACGTGGATCGCGTTTTCGGCGAGGTCGCGGAGCGTTTTGGCGGCTTGGACGTGTTGGTCAATGCGGTGGGTCGAACCGATCGCGGCAGGGCGATCGACATGACGCCCGAGCAGTATCTCGACCTATTGAATTTGAATTTTCTGGCCACGGTTCGATGTACGCGCGCGGCCATGCCGCACCTGCTTGCTCGCCGGGGGCATCTGGTGAACATCGGTTCGTTGGCGGCGAAGACCGCGCCGCGTTGGCTGGGCGCCTATCCGGTTTCGAAATTCGCCGTGGCCGCCTATTCGCAGCAGTTGCGACTCGAACTGGGGCCCGATGGGCTTCATGTGCTCCTGGTCTGTCCCGGTCCGGTTAGCCGGAAGGATGAGCGGCTTTATCCGCTGGAAGGACTAGAAGACCTGCCCCAACGTGCCCGGCGGCCGGGTGGCGGCGCGCGTACCCGGGCGATCGATCCGCAGTGGCTCGCGCAACGGATTCTGCGATCCTGCGAGCAACGTCAGCCGGAATTGGTTGTGCCCATGAAGGCGAGGATCATGTTTGCCCTCGCGCAGCTCTGGCCCTCGTTGGGCGATCGAATCCTCTTGCGTTACACGTGACGTCCGCCGGAGGTTGCCGCCGGCCTGTCTCTTTCGTGCGACCAGCCCGGTTTCAAGCCATCATCGCGATCCACCGTATCGAGGGGGTATTTGTACGCGTCAGTGTGGTAGACTGGTTAGGAAGCCGAAACATCGCCACTGCCAACGAAGAGCCAGGTTGGAACGCCATGTCCGAATTGAAGATCCTGCCAACGCGGTCGTTGGGATATGGATTCATCCCTCCCGAGTATTTGCCGGCGCACCAGGACGAGTACTACCTCCGCGACGAGCAGGCGTGCAAGTCGGCCGATCACTGGCGACACCTGACCGCGAGCGAATTGGAGGAGTTGGTCCGTAACGGCAATACCAGCAAGAATTGGGACGACGTCTTGGTTGCCGATGGGTTTAACCCCCAATTCGTGCGAGCTTGCCAGTTCTCCGGGTTGGTTCGGATCGGACAAATCGGCGACGTGAGCCTGTCGATGCACGACCTGATCGTGCCCGCCGGGCTTCTCAACAGCCACATTGTGGCTTGCGACATCGGCGACACCGTGGCGATCCGAAACGTTCGCTACATTGCCCACTACATCGTGGGCGACAACTCGATGCTGCTGAACATCGACGAGATGCAGACGACCAATCACGCCAAGTTCGGCAACGGCATTGTCACGGACGGCGAGGAAGAGGAAGTTCGCATTTGCCTGGACGTCATCAACGAGGCCGGCGGACGCGCCGTGCTGCCGTTCGATGGAATGATTCCAGCGGATGCATACCTATGGGCGAAGTATCGGCAGGACGCCACGCTTCAAGAGCGTTTCAAAGCCATCACCGAGGCGCGATTCGATTCGCGCCGCGGTTTTTATGGAACCGTCGGCGCGGCGTGCGTCATCAAGAACTGCAGCATTATCAAGGACGTGAAATTCGGCGATTGCGTTTACGTCAAAGGCGCCAATAAGCTCAAGAA
>DOEZ01000192.1 GCA_003532715.1 Planctomycetaceae bacterium | reverse complement strand
CCGCCATAGGAACTCACCCGATCGCTGAGTCGATCCACGCCGAGTCCCCAGCGGGCGATGTCCATCTGGTGAATGCCCTGGTTGCCCAGGTCGCCGTTGCCGTACGGCGATTGCCAATGCCAGTCGTAATGGAAACGCGACCGGGTGACCGGCGCGATGGCGCACGGACCCAGGTAAAGATCGTAATCGACTTCCGCCGGCGGGTCGAAGACGCCCGGAGGGCCGATCGGTCGTCGAGGCTTGTAGCAGAGTCCCCTCGCGAGTTTGACCTCGCCGATCTTGCCCGACTTAACGTAGTCGATGGCATCGATCGTCCCCTTCATCGAGCGGCATTGCGCTCCCATCTGGCAAATCCGGCCGTGTTTTCGGGCCGCCTCGACGATCCGGCGGCCTTCGCTCACGTTGTGGCTCACCGGCTTCTCGACATAGACGTCCTTGCCGGCCTGTATCGCCCAAATCGCGCCCAACGCATGCCAGAAGTTCGGCGTGGCGATCGACACGAAATCGACCGACTGATCGTCGCACACCTCGCGTATGTCCTTGACAAAACGGGGTTTGCGTTTCTGCCGTTTGGCGATTTCCTCGACTCGCTGTTGTCCGACTTTTTCGTCCACGTCGCAGACGCAGACGATCTCGACGTCGCGGCGTTTCAAGTACTCCTTGATATGGTTGTTGCCTTGTCCGTGTACTCCGATCATCGCGATTCCGAGCTTGTCGTTGGGGCCGCTCTCGGCTATGTCGGCCTGGGCCGCATGGCTCAGGACGGCCGGGCCAGCGGTTGCCGCGGCCGCGGCCGCGGCCGCGATGAGCGTATCCTGCAAGAACTGTCTTCGACTAAAATGAGCCACGGAACTTCTCCTCCGGGTTGGCGGGTTTGGCGGGTGGGAGAGAAGAAATGGGCGACCGGCGCCCTCTCTCTCAGATCACGGAATGTCGTTTCATTATACCAGGTTTCCCCCAGTTCTTGCCAACTCAAAAAACGGGCATCCCCCCGACATTCGGCCAATTATCGAGCCTCGTGAGCGTAGCCGACGCCCCTGACGGGTGGCGGGCGACAATGGTCTGGTTGACGGGAACGCGAAGAATACAACGCCGGCTGCACCCTCACAATGTGCAAGGGTTTCCGTTTGAAAATCCACCGAATAAACGCCAAAGTTATACCAATCGGGGTAGGTCGAACGCCGTGCGTGTTTGCCGTTCCGCAGGGCCGCGAATGATGAGCTACACTTTCAGAAACGCTTCTTTTCGTCCCGATAACTCATCCGTGCCGCCGATCGCGGCGGTCGTGCCCGTCTCGCGGCTTGTGTGCTCGAAAGCGTCTCGCTTTCGTCGGACTCATGCAGGAACGGACGGCCCAGAGGAAGGTACCCTGAGATGATTCACGCTGTCGGCCTCCTTGGCGCGCTCCTTTTCACCGTCGCGCTTGACACAAGTCCAGCCGAAGGCGAGCACCCCCTCGCACCGCTGGTTCGCTATGCCCAAGACCGAGTCACGTCGTTGGACGCGGAAATTCGCGATTACACGTGTACGTTGGTCAAACAGGAGCGGATCGACGGGCGGCTCCGCAAGCCCGACTACATCTTCGTCAAACTCCGCCACCAGCGTGTCGAAAACGGGAAGGTCATGACGCCGTTTTCCGTCTACCTTCGCTACCTGGCCCCTCGCGATCTCAAGGATCGCGAAGTTCTCTATGTCGAAGGGCGGAACGAAGGCAAAATGATCGCGCGTCGCGGTGGATCGCGACTGGCGCACGTCACCACAACGCTGCTGCCGGACAGTCGCCTGGCGATGCATTGGGGGCGCTACCCGCTTACCGAAATCGGCATCAAGACCCTAACCGAACGCCTCGTCGAGGTCGGATTGGAGGAACTCGCCTACGGTGAGTGCGAGGTCAAATACCTGGAAGGAGCAAAGATCAACGGACGTTCATGCATCGTCGTCCAGGTAACCCATCCGGTCAAACGAGACTATTTCCGCTACCACATGGCGCGAGTCTTCATCGACCGCGAGTTGATGTTGCCGGTGCATTACGTTTCATACGATTGGCCCGAACAGGAAGGCGGCGAGCCGGAACTGATGGAACAGTATACCTATGTCGATCTGAAGCTGAATCCGGGCCTGACCGATCGCGACTTCGATCCGCGCAACAAGGAATACCAGTTCGGCAAGCCGGTTGGGGAATGAGCAAATCGCGATTTCCGGCCTCAATCATCCAAGAAGAGCGGCCGAAGGTGCCGTTCGAGGATATTCTCGGTGACGTTACGGCCCACGATGTCGGCATGTTTGTCGAGCATGTCGAGGTAGCGCCCGCCCATCTCGGCCGCAACCTTGTAGCCAACGTGCAACAGTTGCCGTAGATGGGGGTTGTATTGACCGCACGCCCGATCGTGGCGCAGGGCCGATACGAACGCATTCTCGTCCCACCCGTCCACCTCACCGGGCGACGGCAGTTTGACGGGGTCGATGTCGATGACCGAAGCATACGGCCCGCAAAGCTCGTCGCGCCGGCCATGAGCGGCGCGATAGATCTGCTTCGCCGTTTCCAGCCCATCGCCTCCGGCGGCGGCAAGCCCG
Source organism: Planctomycetaceae bacterium (assembly GCA_003532715.1). Classification (GTDB taxonomy): domain Bacteria; phylum Planctomycetota; class Planctomycetia; order Pirellulales; family Thermoguttaceae; genus UBA11386. Next base: position 6,634 of record DOEZ01000192.1, on the reverse strand, counting down.
ATGACCTCCTCGAGCCAGGTCGTGCCGGCCGTTTTCACGTGGATGCCCGCATCGAACCGTCGCAGGGCCCGCCGGATCGGACCATAGATCGAAAACTTGTCGCTGCCCGAGTGAACGCTAAGCTTGAGGTTCGCGGGCAGACCGAACTCCTCGCGAGCGAAGGCGAGGATCGCCAGGTCGGCCTCGAACTCCTCGGCGAACCGATTCACGTCGCCCACATAGTCAACGCCCTTGTTGAATCGGCCGGAGAACCGCGGCGCGATCGTCTGGACCGGCACTCGCTGATCGGCCAGTGCGGCCAGGATGAACAGAAGTTCGACGGGAGTTTGAGGCCGTGAGGTTTCATCCATCGACATTTCGGTGACGAAATCGTCCGAGCCCTTTGCCGCGACAATTTTGTGAAACACGTCGCGAGCCTCATGCACGGCGCGAAGAAACTGGGAGGCAACGGTTTCGATCATGTCGCGATCGATCGTGAGCGACTCTGCAAGCCCGGGGATTTCCAGCGTTCCCGCATATTTGACATGTTTTTCGACGAAGAGCCCGACCTCGCGTGCGTCCGCCGGCCGGCCGATCGTTTCAGCCACGTCGATGGTGAAGAAGTCGCTAGCCTGGGCGAATTCGTCCACGTGGGCCGGGCCGATATGATCGGCATCGACATAATAGGGATCGGTCCACCCGAGCGACCGGACCGCCGCGTCGGCCTCGGCGCGAACGCTTTCGGGGCGTGTGCCCACGATCTTGTGTTCGCGATTCGACTTATTCCAGACCGGGGCAACGGAGACGCCCGACTCCCGCGCCGCCACCATCGCGCGAAGTTGAGCCTCGCCTTGACGCGCAAAGCGATCTCCCACGCCCATCGAGTATTTGGGCAATTTCATGCTGAAGCGTCCTTTCTGTCGGTTGGGGCTCGCAGAGACGGTTGCGAACGCCGCGCCACCCAAGTAATTCCGGCAGTATAGCAGGCTGTCCGGCGTTCCACGAGTAAGGCGGCCGATTCGCCGCCGGCGCGAAGGAGCCCGCCAGCGTCGCGCTTTTCAATCGCGTCAGACTGCCTTGCCTACCCTCAATACCCTTCCCTTAGGGGGCTCTATATGCCTCTCGCAATGCACCCTATCTGGAAGAAATGATAGAACTCCGCTGGGCCGCACCGCGTCGCTCGGTTCGGCGGGTTGCCCTGTCGCCCGTCGTTACTCCGTATGCTATTTACAGTTATCGCAAGTGATGTGTTGTTCGAAGCTTGATCCTCTGATCGACGAGCGAGGCGAGTTGGTGGCCAATTGCCGGTTTGTGGGGGATTGCGTCGTTTGCGACCGTAACGTGAAGTTGAATGCAAGGAAATAGCTATGCGGAGTACGAAACTGCGAACAAAACTCAGCCTCGCGTTTCTCGTGGTCGGATTGTGTCCGACGATTATCATTGGCTGGATTTCGCTCTCCAAGGCGAAAGTGGGCGTCTCCAACGAGGTGATGAGCAAGTTGCTCGCGATTTGCGAAACACGCAAATCGCAGGTCGAGGGATTCTACAGGCAATGCGCCGACGACGCCAAGCAGATGGGAAGCAATCCGTTTGTCGTTCAGGCGTTCAACGACCTGGACGCGGCCTTGGACATGGCCGGCAGCGAACCGCCGAGGAGCCTGGGCGATGGAGAGTACGAAGCTCCCAAATCGTATCGACTCGCGCACGAGGGTGTCATTGACGCACTCAAAGCCTATACCGAATCGGGACGTTACACCGACGTGTGTTTCGTCCGCGGAAACAACGGGCAAGTCATCTTCTCGATCCAGAAAGATTCCGATTTTGGGACGGCCTTGAGTGACGGGGCGTCGCCGCTGACTCACGTCTGGAAGGCGGCAAGATCGGGCGACGTCGTCGTCTCCGATCTCGCGCCTCATGCCGCCGCGGGCAATCGGCCGATGCAATTCGTCGCCGCGCCAATCAAGGAAGGAGACGAAATCCTCGGGGTCGTCGCGTTGAGAATATCGCGCCCGGCCGTCGAGCGGATCATGAGTGTCCGCGCGGGCCTCGGACAATCCGGAGAAACGTACCTGGTGGGGCCCGATTTCCTCATGCGATCCGACTCGTACCTCGACACCAAGGACGAGACGCGGGCGTACCAAAGCCCGTCGCATACGGTCGACGCCTCGTTCGCGAAGGGAATCACCTGCATGACGGACGCCACGCAGAAGGCCTTCGACGAGGACAAAGCGGGCGGCAATGTCATGGAGTCGTACCATGGTGGCATGGTCTTGGCGGCGTTCACGCCCGTCGACATCAATCCGGGCTTGAAGTGGGTGCTGGTCGTCGAGATGGACGAGGACGAGGCGCTGGCCTCGATCGCCGTTATTCGAACGGTGATCGTCTACACGGTCGTCGGGCTGGCCGTCGTGGTGGTGATTCTCGCCCTGGTGCTGGCGGACCGGATTGTCGGTCCGATTCGCCAGTGCGTCAACAGCGTCGTGGCCCTGGCCAACCAGAACTATGACCTCAAGACCGACGTTCACACGGACGACGAAATCGGTCAGATGGCCGCCGCAATCAACCAGTCGATCGACGCGACGAAGCAAGCCTTCATGGAAGTTCGCGAGGCGGCCGAACGAGAGAAACAACTTCAAGGCGAGCAAGCCGAGGAGGCGCTGCGACGCGCCGAGATGGAACGCAGACAAGTTCAGGACGCCGAGCAAAAGGTCGGCCGCATCCTCCATGTGGCCAATCTGGTCGGACGGCGCGACTACTCCGATCGGATCGGCATCGGCGGCGACGACGCCCTCGGCCAATTGGCCTCCGGACTTCAGCAGTTTTTCGACGAGCGGCAGGAATCGGAGCGACGCGCCGAGGAGATTGCCCTGGCCGAACGCGAGGCCGCCGAGATACTGCGACGCAAGGTCGATCGCCTGCTCGAAGTCGTCGCGGCGGCGGCCGATGGCGACCTCACGAAGGAGGTCGTCATCGAGGGAAACGAACCCGTCGACGAACTCGCGGCCGGAATCAAGCGGATGCTTGGCGATTTGTCGAATATCATCAGCCAGGTGACCGACAGCGCCGCCCAATTCAACGAAGGTTCGCGCATCATCGCCGAGAGCGCTGAGCAACTCGCCCACGGCGCGCAGACGCAAAGCTCGGGCGTCGACCAGATCAGCGCGTCGATCGAGGAGTTGGCGCAGTCGATCAACGGCATCAAGGAAAACGCCAACGAGGCCGACGGGGTCGCCCGGCGGACCAGCCAACTGGCCGAACAGGGCGGACGAGCCGTTCACAAGTCGGTCGAGGCCATGGAACTGATCAAGAGCAGCTCCGCCCAGATTGCCGAAATAATTCAGGTTATTTCCGAGATCGCCAGCCAGACGAACCTCTTGGCGCTGAACGCGGCCATCGAGGCNNATCGCCGAGCAGACCAACCTGCTGGCGCTCAACGCCGCCATCGAGGCCGCGCGGGCCGGCGAAAGTGGCCGTGGCTTCGCCGTCGTCGCCGACGAGGTTCGAAAGCTGGCCGAACGCTCCAACCAAGCCGCCGGCGAAATCTCCTCGCTGATCAAGGAATCGAGCCAACGAGTCGAGGAGGGTTCTCACTTAAGCGAAGAAACGGGAAGAGCGCTCGCCGAGATCATCCGCGGCGTTGACGCAACCGCCCAGAAAATCTCCGAGATCGCCGAGGCGACGATACAACAGGCTGGAAATGCACGCGAAGTGTCGCTTTCCATTCGGAACGTCGCCGAAATCACCGAACAATCCGCCACCGGAAGCGAGGAGATGGCTTCCAGCAGCAAGGAACTGGGCATGCGGGCGAATGAGCTTCGAGATTTGGTGCGACATTTCAAGACAAGTTTTTTGAATGAATCGACCCTCGACCGAAAGGTGGCGTGGCCGATCGGTAATAATGAGTTTGGCTTTGGTCGAAACAGATAAGTCGGGCGCATGGCGATCGTATCCGGCACATGAGATCTACGAAAAGCGGGAGCATCGGCGAAATGGAATTACTGCATCGGAAAGTCCCCTTCCGTGGACGAACGTCTTGCGCCCGCGCATGCGTTCCCGGACCCGTCTTGGTCCGGCTTCGGCAACGCGCGATGACCGTTCTGGCGATAGTGTTTTCTCTGACCCTGGTGTCGATCGGCGAGGCGGCGAGTATCGAGGCAAAAGTGAAGTCCGCCTATCTTTACAACCTGTTGCGGCGCACCTCCTGGCCCGAAGCGATGTTCCAGAACGACGAATCCCCGTATCGCGTCGCCGTACTCGGGCAGGATAACCTCGAAGGACTGTTGGAAGTGATCGCCGAGAGAAAACGCGTCAACAAGCGGCCGATCGAACTCATCCGGTTGCAGTCGATCGACGACTACGAACCTTGTCACATGCTGTATGTTCCCGGCCACCGCACGTCCGAACAGCAGAAAGCGATCGTCGCCAAAGCGGCGGGGCACGCTTGTCTAGTGGTTGGCGATTCGTCCGGTTTCGCCGCCGCCGGGGCGACCGCGAACTTCGTCCATCGGGAGGACGGCACCGTCGGCATCGAGCTGAACTTGGCCGAGGCCAAAAAACACCATCTCAAATTCGATGAACAACTGGTTGCCGTGTCTCACGTGCTCGACGAGTAGCATAAGCGCGAGTCTGCTTTCAATCGGTTGATCGATCGTGGGCATCCATTGCCGCATCTCCGCCGCTGTCAAGGTCTAATTCTCTTCCCACCCCGAATGGCCGGGGGGCTTGACGGGCTCTCTTCCGCCGTGCTGTAATGGATCGAAGCGCTGGTGCCTCGAACGGGCGCCCACCGGCTCAACAGCATAAGAGAGGCATTGTCATGCGAGAGTTTACGGCCCTTGCCGCGTTCTTTCGAATCCTGTTTCACTCGGATTTTGCCCAGAAGGTCCGGCAACTACTCGACGGGCAAGCGGTCTGCGAAAAACCGGCCATCGCCGCGCCGGCGCCCCCCACCCCCAAAGCGTCCCCCGCGCCGAAAGCCCGGCCGACTCGCGGCCAGGCCGTGTCGCTTCTCGCCGCACTGCAGCGCGAGGCTCGCTTCGTGGACTTCGTCCAGGAGTCCCTCGACAGCTACAGCGACGCGCAAATCGGCGCGGCGGCACGCGACGTCCATCGCGACTGCGGCAAGGTTCTTGACCGGATGTTCGCGCTCAAGCCCGTCCTGAATGACCAAGAGGGCGCGACGCTCGAGGTGCCCGCCGGTTACGACACGGGCTGCTATCGCCTGACCGGCGACGTGACCGGAGAGCCTCCCTTTCGAGGCGTCATGGTCCACCACGGGTGGAAGGCAACTCGTTGCGACGTGCCGCAATGGTCCGGCAGCGAAATGGCCGCCCTGATCGTCGCGCCGGCCGAGGTCGAGTTAAGAACGAGCTGATCGTCGCTCGCGTCAACATCGCCCGACCTACAGAAGATATAGACAAGGCGGAACGAAGAATGGATGCCGAATTCGTCATCGGAATCGACCTGGGGACGACCAACAGTGTCTTGTCCCACGCTCGGCTCGACGCAGATGAACCGCGAGTCGAGTTGTTGCCCGTGCCTCAGTTGGTCGATGCGGCCACGGTTGAGTCGCGCGACGAGCTGCCGTCGTTTCTCTACCTGGCCGACTCTCACCAGATGGGCGGCGGTGCGCTCGATCTGCCGTGGAACTCCGGCGCCGACTTTGCCGTCGGCCATTTCGCGCGGCGTCAGGCCGCCGAGGCGCCCCATCGAACCGTGGCGGCGGCCAAGTCGTGGCTTTGTCACCATGGTGTGGACCGACGACAGCCGATTCTGCCGTGGGGCGCGCCGGACGAGGTGCGCAAGGTTTCGCCCGTGACGGCCGCGCGCCGTTACTTGGAGCATCTGGCGGCCGTATGGCGGCTTGCCCGTCCCGAGGCGCCGGTCGAACGTCAGATCGTCGTTCTGACCGTCCCCGCCTCGTTCGACGCCAGCGCCCGGGAGCTCTCGCGCGAAGCGGCGGTTGCGGCCGGTTGGCCGGAAGACCTGATTCTGCTTGAAGAGCCACAGGCGGCCGTCTACTCATGGTTGGCCGAGGCCGGCGAAGCGTGGCGCAAACGGCTTTCGCTCGGCGATACGTTGCTGGTTTGCGACGTCGGCGGCGGAACCACCGACCTGACCCTGGTCGAGGTGAGCGAGGAAGGCGGGGAACTCTCCTTGCGACGCAAGGCCGTCGGCGACCATCTCCTGGTGGGCGGTGATAACATGGATCTCGCGCTGGCCCATTTCGTGGCCGGTCGGTTCGCCGAAAAGGGCGTAACACTCGATCCGTGGCAATCGGTCGCCCTCTGGCATTCGTGCCGTGATGCGAAGGAAGCCTTGCTTGCCGACACGGGGCCCGAAACTCATGCCGTCACGGTGCTTGGACGCGGCAGCCGAGTGATCGGCGGCACGGTTTCGGTCGAGATCGCCCGCGAGGAAGTCAGCCGGTTTCTCGTCGAGGGGTTCTTTCCACAATGCAAGGCGACCGACCAGCCTGCTCGGAATAGCCAATCGGGCTTTCGCGAGTTGGGGCTGCCGTTCGAGGCCGACGCAGCCATCACGCGCCATTTGGCCGCGTTTCTTCAGTCGCACGGTTCCGAGGGCCGTCCAGCGCGGCCCAGCCACGTGCTCTTCAATGGGGGCGTATTCAAGGCGGAATTGCTGCGTGCGCGTT
>DOEZ01000396.1 GCA_003532715.1 Planctomycetaceae bacterium | reverse complement strand
GTGACATTCAATGTCCCTCCAACTTTGAGTGAACCGCGGTTAGTCCAAGTCGAGCCGATGCCCTCCACGGTGACAATGCCCATGGAGCCATAGTAGTTGCCAATCGAGCCTGACTCGCTGGTAACTTTGCCCCCCGCGGCGATAGTCAGCGTCCCGCTCCCGCGGTGGCCCACCGTGAGGCTGTCGCTAGTGTCCCATGTCGAGCCGGGCCCATGCACACTCACCGTGCCCGAGGATCGGGCTCGGAGGCCAACGTAGCCCTGAAGCGATCGGACTGTCCTACCGTCTCGAATAGTGAGCGAACCGTTGCCCGCGCAGCCCGCGCCAAGATCGCCCACGTTATCGGGATCGCTCATATCAAGATTCAGCGTAATGTTCTGGCCGGGCCGGCCCGTGATCGTAAGCGTCTGCTGCAAACCATGGAGTGAGTCGAACGCGAGGTCAACGTCGCTCACCAGACCTCGCGTGTTGATCGTGCCAGTGCCGGTCAGTTGTGCCGGCGATGCCTGGAGGGATTGCGTCGTGAGCGTGCCGCCGCCCGAGCTAAAATCGATTCTGCCTGTCGATTTTGCATCGTAGCCAACATAGGTCATGCCGTCAGCCAGAATACTCGCACCATCGGTGATGTTCAATCTTCCACTGCCGTACCGGCCGATGTAGAGCGTGCCGCTACTGGTCCAGGTCGAGGTGCTGCCGCTGACCGTCACGGTTCCGATCGAGTCCCACAAATTGCCGACGTAAGCTGAAACGTTGCTGACTGCACCGCCGTCGGTGATCACGAGCATTGCACGGCCATATCCACCGACGACAAGGTCATCTCGGTTCGTCCACGTCGAGTTGTCGCCACTTACCGTCACATGACCGGTCGAGTCAGAAAAGCTGATAAGGCCGTAACCGTTGTTGACGGCGCCGCCGCCGGTGATCGCGAGTGCCCCAGTGCCGGAGCGGCCGACATAGAGAGCCCGGTTGTTGTTCCATGTCGAACCGGCGCCATCCACCGTCACCGTGCCGGTCGAACCGTAACCCGTACCGATGCAAGTGCTCGCATTGCTGTTGCCGACGATGGTATTGGTTACCGTGCCACCATCGCTGATGACGAGTGTTCCGTTGCCGTAGCGACCGACCTCAAAGAAATCGTGGTTATTCCATGTCGAGCCCGTGCCGCTGACCGTCACCTGACCGCTTGCGCCGGAATCGTAGCCGATATAACCATTCTGCGACAGCAAATCGCTATCGCCGTCGACCGTCAGCGTGCCGTCGGCCGTCTTGCCCACGTAACCCGTGGTCGAAGCCGTCCACGTCGTCGGGTCGGCCGGGTCGATGTCGCCCGACCAGACAATTTCCGCCCGTGAAGGCTCGACTGGAACCAAGGAACCGACGGACGCAACAAACGCCGTCAGAAGCAATGCGAAGCGTTTCATGGCTTCCCTCCCCTCGAAAAGAACCTGCCGACAGAACAGACGACTGTTTGACTCATGCACGTCAAAGGAACGGAGGGCGACCAACGAGAGCCCAGTTCCACGGCACTTGGCCGGGAATCACCGTTCAATCACAATGCCGACACCGGGCCGACATCAGTGAACGTCGCGGTTCATGCTACCACTACGACAAGTTTCTGTCAACACAATAGGGCCGATTTCGGGATGTTGAAGATGCCCGGCTCGCCGCGAGCATCCGACGACTACCCAGCCTCATCGCCGACGCACCAGCATCATCAGCGCGGCGGCCAGCAGCATTGCGAGCGTGCCCGGCTCGGGGACGGCGGTCGTTTCGCCGCTCGATTGGCTTTCTTGATCGGCCACGAAGCCCCAATTGGCCGCCAGAATCGATGCGTCGGTCGGCCCGATCACGCCGTTGCCGTCGAAATCGCCCTGTGTCCAGGTGCCGCTCTGGCCCCAGTGAGCCGCCAGCGTCTTGGCGTCTTGATCGTCGACGCGGCCGTCGTCGTTCGCATCGCCCGGAATCCGCGGGCGGAGCGACTCCACCCCGCGTAGCAAGATGCGGCGGTTGAGCGTGTCGTTGAAGAGCCACGGTCCGCCGTCCGCGAATACCCAATCGCCCACCGCGCTGGTGTCGATGGTGTAGCTGCCGAGTGAATTGCCGACCAGGCTTCCATAGGTGAACAAAACGAGATCGCCTTCGGCGCTGGTCGCGCCGCTATCGATCGGTTTCAGCGTCCAGCCTCCCGCGTACAATGCCAACGCGCCGGCGACGCCCACGCGGTCGGCCGACTCGGAGCCCAGTTCCCATTCGTACACCGAGCCCACTCCCATCGTCAACATGCCAACAACGTTCATCGCGCCGACGCCGTCGCCCGGCGTCAGGGTGTCGAGTACCGAGACCACGCCGCTAAGAGACGAACCATTGCCGCCCGACACGTTCCGGAAACCAACGGACGGCGCGCCGGTCACGTTCAGCCGGACGCCGCTTTGCAGCGTCACGTTGCCGAGCGTGGCGGGAAGGTTCGTATCGAGATGGAGCGTCGTATCGGCAATCACCGTGTAGTGCGTCGTCGGATCCTGAATCGGCACGATGGGATACGCTCCGGCGACGCCGGCCTGATGGAGCCAGGCCGCCTCGGTCCCGGTAAGCGCCCTGTCGAAGAGGTACATCTCATCGAGCAACCCGTCCCAGTAGAAGTTATCTCCGTAGCCGAATTTCAGTTCGAAGTCGTTTTGGCCGAAAGGCGTGACGGTTCCGTTTGCCTTCGGATTCGGGTCGCCGTCGGCGAAGACGCTCGCCGTACCGTCGTCGAAGACGACCGTGACGTGATGCCAGCCGCCGGCCGCCCACGAATCGACAACGTTGTTGGCGAACAGGACGGAGCCGTTGCCCGCCAGCACCTGAATCTGCCGGTCGGCGTCTTGCGCGAGGTTCACGGCCCAGCCGTTCGGCGTGTCCCATTGTCCGGGTGGTTTCTTATCGACGATTCGCGGCCAGCCGGTCGGCGCGGCGCCGCCGTCCCACCGGCACCAGAAGGCGACCGAAAACGTGCCGCCGGTGTCGAGATCGCCCGCCCGAACAAAATCGCCCGCGCCGTCGAAGTGCAACGCGCCGCCGATTTTGCCGAGGTCGCCGGCGGCCCCCTCGTCGCCCGGGCCGGCGAGTCGCGCGTTGCCGATCAACACCCCGTTGTGGGCCGGGCCGGCCGTACCGGCGTTCGGTGTCTGGCCTCCGGCAACCTCGTCGAACGCCCAGTAACCGACCGGGTCGGCGGGGCCGCCGGGCGCGGTCGTGTTCGACGCGACGGTGAGCGTCCCTCCGCCGAGCGTGATGTGGGCCTCGGTCAATACATCGCGGCCTTGTACGGCGAACGCCGCCCCGTCGATCGTGTAGTCCATTTTGTTTCGGGTCAGGGCATGGTTCACGGTTATCGCACGCGTCCCAGTGTCGAGAATTCCGCCCAAGACTTTCACGTCGGCCGCGGTGAGCGAGCCGCTCGTGTCCAAGCGGATCGCGCCGCCGTCGATTTCGAACGATTTGGCGTTAAGGGCTCCTTGGACATAGACGAGGCCGGCGTGGACGGCGACATGGTCGCCGACGGTCAGCGTGTTGTTTGGGCCGATTGTGAGTCGCCCGTTCGCCCCGTTCATCGTGAGCGTGTAGGCGTTTGCGTTCGTCGTGACGGTGACAATGTGATTGCCGACGACCGCGCGTGTGTTTTGAGTGGGCGTGAAGCCGCCGGATCCCCACGTAACGGAATTGCTCCAATAGCCGGTTGTCGCGCTGGTCAGCGTGGCACCCGGATAAACGAGTCTCGCTTTCACGAGAAAAACGTCATACGGATCCCACTGCGACATCGTGAAGTAGATGGTCTCGCCGTCGTTCTCGACATACAGCGGGTTCATGTACGAGCCGTAGAGTTGGGTGTATTCGGAACCGTGGGCGACCGTGAGCGGCGACGACCAGGGTCCCCAAGGCGTCTGGGCGTATCGCATTTCGATGGCGTATCGTTCGGCGCTGAGGTATAACATGGTCCAGGCTTGCGCGGCCTCGTTATACATCACCGACATTTCACCGACCATCGGCGCGACGACATACGGCGCGGCGAATTCATCGGTGATCCAGGTCGGCTGGTTCCCGGCCATGCCGCCATAATACTGATACGCGTCATGATTAGTTATCTGTCCGGGCAAAACGCGCGCGAGTTTCACGCCGCCGAGGCGGCCCGCGGGAGTTCCCCAGACATAGACATGATCGTCGCCCGCCCCGGCCGGATCGGTTCGGGCGCTCGCCGCCACCATGCCGAAGTTGCCGTTGCCGGGAAAGGCGAACGAATCGACGACCGTGAACATCGAGTCGCCTTCCTGCCAATGGGCCAGTCCTCCGTAGCTGGCGGTCCACGGATTCCACGAGTCGACGGCCATGTACCACGCATAGATCCGATTGCCGACGCTGATCGCGCCGGTCGGTATCTCGGTGATCGGCGACGTCCGACCGGAGTAGATGACCTCGCGTGCCTGGCCGCTGGAATTCGTGATCCAGCCGTCGAAGTGAATGCCGTCCGCCGGATTGGTGTCGGTGGTGTACGACATCGCACTGCTGCGCCAGAATCCGCCGTCGGCGGGAAGTTCGCCGGTACACGTGTCGCCGAAGAGAAAATACGTCTTCCCGTTGTGGTTGACCATGTGGCCCAGATCGGTGCCGCCGACGCCGACCACGCCGGTTTGGTTCATCGTGTCGGTGCCGGTCAGTTGCGCGACAATCTGGAAATCGACGACGCTGGTGATCTCGACGGCCGGGCTCGACGCGTTACAAAACCAGACGAACAATACGGCGGCAAGACTCAACAGGGGTCGCCGTTTGGCGCGATTCGACAATTTGATGTTCGGGACCATTCCGTCACTTCGCGCATTCGCGATCCGGAGACAAGCCCCGTCGGGAGTTGGATCACGGCAAGAACCCGCCGCGATTGAGGTACGTTGATTATAACCGCCCTCTCCGACGCCGACCAACGAATTCGCCCGTTTACCACCAAGCCGGTCATTACGGCTCCACCCAATCGGGTCAAGAGCCATTCAAGCCGGTTGCCGCCGATTCAGGTCCGAGAGTTCAACCTCGATCGAGTTGAAATACTCGCTCAAGGCCGCATCGTTCACGGCTTCGCGGACTAAGCTCGGTTCGACGACCGAATCGTCGGCCGTTGAATCGTCAGCGAACGAATCGTCGGCCGAATCTCGCACGGCGAGCAGATCGACCACGTCGTCGTCGACGTCGGACACGATGCGGCCCAGGGATGAATCGTCGGCGAGAACCGCCTCGCGGACGGGTGGTTGAACCAGTTGCCGGGCAAGGTCGCTCCGGTCGGCCTGGAGAGGTCCGGCGAGAACCTCGGACGCCGCCGGAACGATCGGGGTGGCGGCTTCCTGGGCACTGGTGTATCCCCAGTTGGCCGCCAGGATCGCGGCGTCAATCGCGTCGATGCGGCCGTCCGCGTTGAAGTCGCCGTGGTTCCAGGTCATGCCCGACGTCTCGCCCCAATTCAACGCCACAATCAACGAATCGGCTTCGTCGACGATGCCGTTGCGGTCGGCGTCGCCCGGAATGCGCGGAAGAACCTGTATCCAGACGGTCGCCGCCGCGGAGTAGGCCTGTCCGTCGAAAGCCCTGTACGTGAAGCTGTCGGTGCCGTGGAAATCGGCGTTTGGCCGGTAACTGAACCATCCGGTCGTGCCAAAGCTCAGAAGCGAGCCGTTGGCCGGCCCCGACAACAATACCGCGTCAATCGCGTCGCCGTCGACGTCGCTGTCGTTGACGCGCGCGCCTTCATAAGCGGCCTTGGTCAACGTGGCGCCCATGTCGCAAGCGTAGTAGTCGTCCACCGCGACCGGCGCGTCGTTCACCGGAGCAATCACCAACGTGACCGTGGCTGGTTGCGAGTATGCCTGTCCGTCGAACGCCCTGTACGTAAAGCTGTCGGTGCCATGAAAGTTGCTGTTGGGCTTGTACGTGAACCACCCGGTCGCGCCAAAGCTCAGGAACGTGCCACTCGTCGGGCCCGACAATAACACGGCTTGAATCGTGTCGCCGTCGACATCACCGTCGTTTATGAGCAGCCCTTGGTAGGCGACTCGGCTGATCGTCGCATCCTCGTCGCCCTCGTACTGGTCGCTCAACGCAACCGGCGGATCGTTCACTGGGTTGACCGTCACGCGGAACATGTCCTGGGCATAAAGCCCCTCCGGATCGGTCACTCGAACCGTCACGTCGCTGAAACCGTTCCAGTTCGCCGCCGGGCTCACACTGACGTAGCGTTGCGAGTTGATCGTCACGCCGCAGTTCGGATTCGTGTTCGCCACGATGGTGTACGTGAGGTTGGCATACAACGTCTCGACGTCCGACGAATAGGCCCACAAGTCGATCGCCTGGGGAAGGCTCGCATCCTCGTTCAGACTAACGTCGGGCAACCCGGCGATCGTCGGCGCGTCGTTCACGGGGTTGACGGTCACGCGGAACGTGTCCTGGGTATAAAGCCCGCTCGGGTCGGTCACGCGGATCGTTACGTCGCTGTAACCGTGCCAGTTCGCCGCGGGATTCACGGTGACGTAGCGTTGCAGGTTGATCGTCACGCCGCTGTTCGTATTCGTGTTCGCGACGATGGTGTACGTGAGACTCCCCTGCGACGTCTCGACGTCCGACGAATAGGCCCACAAATCGATCGACTCGACGAGACTTGCGTCCTCGTTCAGGCTGACGTCGGGCACTCCGGCGATCGCCGGCGCGTCGTTCACGGAGTTGACGGTCACCCGAAACGTGTCCTGGGCATAAAGCCCCCCTGGGTCGGTCACGCGGATTGTCACGTCGCTGTAACCGTTCCAGTTCGCCACGGGGTTGACGTTGACATAGCGTTGCGAGTTGATCGTCACGCCGCAGTTCGGGTTCGTGTTCACCGCGATCGAGTAGGTCAGGCCGCTGTCGGACGTCTCGGGGTCCGAAACGTAGGCCCAAAGATCGATCGCACTCACGAGGCTGGCGTCCTCGTTCAGGCTCAAGTCGGGCAGCGGGCTGATCACCGGGGCCTGGTTGACGTGGCTCACCGTGATCGCGGCGGCGTCCCAGCCGTTGGTCGTGTTGTTGCTCGTGCTGTGATCGGTCGTGGTGATAATAACACCGATCCAATAATTGCCGCTGGCCGTGGCGGCGGGGATCGTCGGAGGAGTTCCCACGGGGATGGTGTTCGTCCCCTTGGCGCTGAACGAACGGGTGAAGCTGTGGCTTTCCAGCAGCGTGTCGCTGGTGGTAATGCTGTTGTTCGTCGAGAGATAGACGTCGACGTTGAAGGTCCCGCTCCACGCAACCGAGGAATAGTTGTGGACGACGTACGACATGGACGACGGCGCGGCGCCCGAGTTGATGGTTCCCGGCGAGACCTTGACGTTCAAGGGAATCAGGTCGAAGGTCGAGGGCGTATCGTTGGCAAGGAAGTCGTCGCGAATGTCGTAGAACTTGTCATCGGTCAAGCGAACGAAATTGGTGGCGCTGCTGCTACCATTGGACAGCACCGCGTAGACGGTGCGCGAATCGCCGCTCATGTAGTATGCCCCGCTGCCGCTTTGGCCGCCGTAGGCCGGTCGCCAGATGCCGACCTGTTCGCTGAACGGTATGTAGTAGTCGAAATCTCCGTACTGATAGTACATGTACTTGCCGTCGTAGGGGCTTTCGGCCGGATAGCCCGGATTGTGGAACGTGTTGCCCGTGAAGAACGTCCAACTGGTGTTGTACCCATAGCCGTACCAACTCGTCAGCGCGCCAATGGGCCGGTCGAGATCGATGATGCCTATGTCGTGGTTGTAGCTCGCCGAACCGGTCCAACCGGTCCATGAATGCAGTTGCGCGGACTTTGCCTCGCCGTAAGGCTTCGCCCCGTTCTCATAGGCCGGCACGACGGTAATCGAAGTGGCCCAACCGAGGTCGGTGTCGTAGACACAATGGCCGGCGGTCAATACGTGCATCGGATCGATCAACACGCCCGAGGCCACGTAGTTGGAACCACTGAAGTTCATGAAGAGCTTGACGGTCACTCGCCACGGAAAGAGATCCGGATTGTCGACCAACGAAAGACTGTTGAAACTCAGCGCGATGTTCTCGTCGTCCGCGCCGGCGGAGTCCATCTCCGCGAGCAATGCGGCGACCCCTTCGAGACCTCCCAAGGTCTGCCCGCTCTCGGAAAACGGTCCCATGACTGCCGCATGAAGGGTTTCCTGGCCGGTCCCAACGTCGTAGGATATCGCCTGTCCCAAACCCGACGGGCTTGTTGTTTCGCTATAGTTTGGAGTCGGCATGGGGAGATAGGAATCGATATCATCAAGCAACGAATCCTCCACGTGCTCGTCCACTTCGACGACCCCCGCGCCCGCCTCGTAGGCCGGCTCCCCCGCGGCACGGGCCGACGGCGGAAGAAACGAGTTGGCCGACTCACCGAGCCAATCTCGCTCGATGCCCGCGCCGTTGATGCTCAACAGGGTTCGCTCCTCAAGATGCTCGATTCGCGAAAGCCGCGACCGGCCGCGCGAGAGTCTCGACGTAGCCGTATCGGTCTTGAGTCGGCAACTTGTCGTGATTCGAACGGTATTTCCCCAAGGCGACATCCACAACGCCATGATTCGCTCCTCTTCTGACAAGTTGCCACCACCACCGCCAAGCGTCTGACCCGATCGACCGCCCAAACACGCGGAATCGTCCGTAACACGGACTATTCGCGAGCAAACACCAACCCGAAGCGCAAGCGAGAGGTGCGCAGCGGTTCGTCGTCGCGGCGATTCCGGGCGACATCCGGCACGCCGCGCCGAAATCACAGGCTCGTGAATGGTCCAGGCCAGCCCGTAACGTCCGAAGTGTTCGCGGTTCAGACAAGCAATCCGGACGGCGTCAGGACCAGCGCGAGCTTCTCCTGGGGGGACCACCTCCCCCTTCTGGGACTCACGCACCAGTTCTTAGTATGCCGACTCTAGCGAAATTGTCAAGTTTGGCAGTCGCGGAAGGTACGGCATCGGCCTTATAGATGGAAACCCAGTGTCGCGACGCGGCCGGGAGACGAGTGGCAAGAGACTGCCAAGAAAACATACAGTCCGGGCGTTCCCCGATCTAGACCAGGGCCCGCTCCGGACTGTTTCCCCCCCTGGGTGTACTACTAAATATTGGCTTCCTGGTCGGCCGCGTGGTTCTTCTCGCTACATGCCCGAATCATCGGCCTGCCCCGCCGGTTCACTTTGGTAAACTTTTCCGGTTATTTCAACTCTTTTGGCAAGGTCGGGTTTTTCTGCTCATCTGGCTTTGCGGATCAGGTCGATTTTTCATACCATCCCCTGCCGCGCGCGGACTTAGCGCGGGCTTAGCCCAGGTTATTCACGTTCGGTACCTAGGATCGTTACCAAGAGGTCGAAAACACAATGGACCAGCAGCCCTTTTTCGTCAGACTGGCCAAGTCGCCCATCTTGTGGGGCGGTCTCGCCTCCGCTGGATTCTATCTTCTCCTGCAAATTGGCGTTTCAGCCGCCTCGCGCCTCTCGACCGGGGGCGAAACCTCCGGTGCCGTCGAGACGTTCCTGGTTGTCGTTTCCTTCCTGAATCAGTACTTCGCCGGACATCCGGTTGAATACGTGACCACCGTGTTCTTCTTCATCGGNNCAAAGTGCTCGAATTGGCCGGCCAACCGTGGCGTCACTCAACGTCGCACTTGGTTCTTGGCCCGCTGGTTCCAGGCGGACAATCGATCGAAGCCGCGTCAGCGCTTCTTTCACGCCTCGACGGGTTGCCAGAAAGACGGCAGAACCGGTTCTTCCTCGCGCGCCTCCGCGAGATTCTCGATTGGGTTCATCGCCGAAACTCGGCCGAAGGGCTCGAAGACGAACTGAAGTATCTCTCCGACCGCGAGGCCGACCGCATTCATGACAGTTATGCCCTGTTCTGGGTGGTCATCTGGGCCATTCCCGTCCTTGGGTTTCTGGGCACCGTCATCGGCATCACGTTGGCTCTGGCCAATCTCTCGCCCACGGCCATCGAGGATTCGCTCCCCTTGACGATTGCGTCGTTGAGCATCGCGTTCGCCACCACGACCCAAGCCCTCTTGTTGGCGATCGTGCTGATGTTCGCCAAGTACCTGATCGGGCAACTCGAGGGGCCGCTATTCGCGCGGATCGATCGGTGGATGGACGACGAGATGCTGGGACGTTTCGAGCAGGTCGCCTCCGACGCCGAGGGGCACCTGGCCGCCGTGCGCCGCATGAGCGAAACGATGATCGACGCCAGCGAGCACCTGGTGCGGCGTCAGACCGAGCTTTGGCGCGCGGCGATCGACGTCGCGCACCATCGTTGGAATGAACTGACCGGTCAGGCCGAAGTGTCGCTCGGCAAGGCCCTGGCCCGCGCGTTGAACGAAAGCCTCAAGACGCACGCCCAAACACTGGCCGCCGCCGAGTCGGAAGCGGCCGATCGCAATCAGGCCCGGTGGCAAGAAGTTCAGCAATCGCTGCTCGACAACGCCGAAGCCTCGACGGCCCTTCAGCAGGCGGTCAACGAACAGGTCGACATCCTGCGCCGGGCGGTCGAAGCGACCGGCCAGGTCGCGCAACTCGAAGAAACGCTGAATCGGAATCTCAACACCTTGGCCGGCGCGAAGCATTTCGAGCAAACAGTCATGAGCCTGGCCGCCGCGATCCACCTGCTCAATGCAAGGCTCGAGGAAATGCCCGGCCGGCACGCCTGCGTCGAACTCAAGTCGAAGAAGGTTCCGGGACAAGCGGCATGAAACGCAGCATTGCCAGGCGCGGAAGGAGGCGTTCGCAGGGCGCGACGAGCGTTTCGCTCTTTCCGTTCTTGGCTGTGTTGATTTGCACCGTCGGCGCCATGGTCTTGCTGCTGGTGGTCATCAGCCGCCAAGCACGCGTCGAGGCGGCGAGGATCGCCGCCGCCGAAAGAGCCGAGGACGAGAAACAGCTCGAGGAAGACGGGGAAGACGTGAGTTGGCGGATCGGCCATTTGCGCGCGGCGCTCGCCGCCACGCAAGAACAACTGACCGAGGCTCGGCTGAACCTGGGCCACGTCGAGGACCACGCTCGCGAGTTGCGCCGTCACCTGGGCCGATTGGAGGATACTGTCAAGCAGTTGGACAGCGCTGCCGCCGATTCGACCGAACAGGCCGCGCTGCGCCGGCAGCTCGACGAAGTCGCGGTGAAAATCGACGAAACGAAGGCCAAGGTCGAACGGACTCGTCGCGACGCGGCGGGCCAAAGCCGCTCGTACGCCATCATTCCCTACGAGGGACCGCACGGCACGCGGCGACGACCCATCTACATCGAATGCCGCGCCGACGCCATCATCCTGCATCCCGAGAAGATCGTCTTTCAACCCACCGACTTCGAGGGTTCGCCCGGCCCGGCCAATCCCCTCGCCGTTGCCCTGCGCGCCGCTCGCGAGTACATGCTCGAGGTCGGACGATTCGATCCGACCAAGTCGGGCGAACCCTATCCCCTTTTGCTGGTCCGTCCGACGGGCGTCCATTCGTATTACGCCGCGCGCGAGGCCATGAGTTCGTGGGAGTCGGACTTCGGCTATGAACTGATCGACGAGGACTGGGAACTCCGATTCGACCCACCCGACCCCAAATTGGCCCAACTGTTGGACCTTGAGATTGCCCGGGCACGAATGCACATGGAACAA
>DOEZ01000231.1 GCA_003532715.1 Planctomycetaceae bacterium | reverse complement strand
CTCGTCTTCACCCAGTTCAACCGCGTCGGCGATCCGCCCGACAACCTGCGGCCCTTGCCGAGCAAGAACATCGACACGGGCATGGGGCTGGAGCGGACGGCCGCCGTCATCCAAGGCGTCGACACGAACTACCATATCGACATCCTCCGCCCGCTGGTCGAAACGGCGGCCGACGTTTGCGGCATCAAGTACGAACCCGACAGCGAAAACGGCCGTCGGCTACGGCGTGTGGCCGACCACGTTCGCGCCTGCGCGTTTGCCGTGCATGAAAATGTGTACCCAGGGCCGAACAAGGAGAAATACGTCGTTAAGCGGTTGCTGCGGCGTGCGGTGCTCGACGGCCGACAGATCGGCGTCCGCGAGCCGTTCTTGCACAAGCTGGTCGGCAAGGTGGCCGAACTGATGGCCGTGCCGTATCCCGAGTTGGGAGAAACCGTCAAGCGCGTCTCGCAAGTCATCGAAGGCGAAGAGGCGAATTTCCTGGGTACAATCGACGGCGGCCTGGACCGCATCCACCGTATCTTCGAGCAAATGAAGAAGCAGAATCGGGGCATGGTCTCGGGGGCCGAGGCGGCCGAAATGTACCAGACCTACGGCTTCCCGCCCGAACTGTTCGAGACGATGGCGGCCGAACACAACCTGACGTTCGACTGGGACGGGTATCAGGCCGAGATGGACCAGCACGGCATCACCTCGGGCGGCGGTCAGAAGATCGAACTGTTCAAGCACGATCCGCTCGAAGCGCTCAAAAAGGCCATGCACGGCAGCCAGTTTTTGGGCTACAACTCGCTGCAGGTCGAGGGAGCGAAGGTGATCGGGATCATCGCCGGCGGCAAACTGTGCGACAAGGCCGACGACACCGACCCCGAGCGGCCGATCACCGTCGTCTTGGACAAAACGCCCTTCTACGGTGAGATGGGCGGCCAGGTGGGCGACCGAGGCGAGCTCGTCGCCGACGGGCTGCGGTTCGACGTGACCGACGCTCACGTCGACGGTCACTTCACGCTGCACCTGGGCCACCTGCGCGAGGGCGAGCTACAACTGGGCACGCTCTTGACCGCCCGGGTGGACGGCGACCGCCGCCGCGGCATTCAGCGGGCCCACTCGGCCACGCACTTGCTCCACCACGCGCTGCGGAAGCTGCTGGGCCAACATGCCGAACAACAGGGCTCGAAGGTGGACCAGGATATTCTGCGGTTTGACTTCACCAACCCGAAGGCTGTCGGCCGCGACGAGTTGACGCGGATCGAACAAGAGGTGAATGCCCGGATTCTCGAAGGCGACGCCGTCGAGGCGGTCGACATGCCGTTGGCCGACGCTCGCAAGTCAGGCGCGACGATGCTCTTCGGCGAGAAGTACCCCGACGTCGTCCGCGTCGTCTCGATGGGCGGCTACAGCAAGGAGCTTTGCGGTGGAACGCACTTGACCAACACCGGGCAGGTCGGGCTGTTCTGGATCGTCGGCGAAGAAAGCGTTTCGGCCGGCACGCGGCGCATCACCGCGCTAACCGGCGTGGCGGCGTTGGAACGTGTCCGGCGCGACGAGACGCTGCTGCGCGAACTGTCAACGGCCCTGAAGGTCCCGGCCGACGAACTGCCGCATCGGGTCGAAGTCATGGCCGAGGAAATCCGCCGCCTGAAGAAACAACAGGCGACCGGCGGCGCGAAGGCCGAGCAAACGGACGTCGCCGGGCTGATCGCCGGGGCCGAGTCGATGGGCGACGCGAAGCTAATTGTCCAGGAGATCGCCGGCGCGACGCCCGAGGCGCTTCGCGACTTGATTGACAAAATCCGTCGCAAAACGGCCCCCGTCGCCGTCATGCTGGCGACCCGACAGGAGGAAGGCAAGGTATTGCTGGTCGCGGGCTTGAGCCGCGATCTGGTCGGGCAGGGGGCCGACGCCGTGAAGTGGGTGCGGCAAGTTGCCAAGTTGGTCCAAGGCGGCGGCGGCGGACGCCCCGACATGGCTCAGGCCGGCGGCAAGAACGCCGAAAAACTCCCCGAAGCGCTGGCAACCGCGCGCGGCGAGCTCGAAGCCTGTTTGGTTTCATAGCCGCCGCGTCGATCGCCCGGCTCAACAACGAGAGTCGACCGTGCTTTTGCCTTCGGCCGCGTTGCGCGCGTGATGGCTGATTTCGCGAAGCGTGTCGCGGATGCGGAAGAAGACGTCGACGACCGCCGGATCCCACTGCTTGCCCGCGCCGTCGTGGAAGATCGCGTCGATCTTTTCGTCGGGCAGACCCTTGCGATAGGGCCGATCGCTGCTCATCGCGTCGAAGGCGTCGGCCACGGCGACAATTCGGGCGGTGACCGGGATGCTTTCTCCCTGAAGGTCGCGAGGATAGCCCCCCCCGGCCCACGCTTCATGGTGGTAGAGCACGACCGGGAGTACCTCGTCCATCTTTTTCAGGTCCTTGAGGATCCAATGGCCCACGGTGACGTGCGACTTGATGTGTTCGTATTCCTGCTCGCTGAGTCTGCCCGGTTTGCGCAAGACGTTGTCGTCGATGCCAATCTTGCCGATATCGTGTAACAATCCCGACAGGTAGATCGAGTTGAGCGCGTCCTGATCGCAGCCGAGTTCCCGTGCCAGACATAGGCTTGCCTGCGCCACGCGGTCGCTGTGACCGCGTGTGTAGGGATCCTTGGCGTCGATCGCCGACACCATGGCGCGCACCACGCCGGCGAACATCTCGGACTGTTGCCGATAGAGTTCGATGTTGCCGCTTTGGATGCCGAGGATGGTGGCGACCGAATTCATCAGGTTGGCCTCGACCGTGCCGAATTCTCCTCCTCGACGGTGATTGACTGCGGCCAGCCAGCCAAAGAGGTTGTCACCCTCGGCCAGGGGCACCACGATCAACTGCCGTGCTTGGGGAAGTGGCCAGGAAGGATCTTGCGTCACCGGCGGGTTGGCGACGAAGGGGCGGCTCCGCGCGTGGAGCTTCAGACGTGCGATAAGATCGTCGAGTTGCCGCGCGTCGATCGGACAATCACCGCGAGTGAGCAACACTTCCTCGGACCGCGCCGGTTGGCTAACGGCCTCGTCCTTGTCGACGACGGGCAGTAAAACCAAAGCCAAACCTTCGGCCGGCACGACCTCCTCCAAACCTTCCAAGGCAATCTCGCCCAACGCCTCGTCGCCGGCCGAGAGCTTCAGGTTTTGCGTCAGGCGATACAGCAGGCTGATTTCTTCATAGGTCGACGACAGATTGGCCGACAAGCTGCGAGTCTCTCGATCCAGCGCCTCCACGCGGCGATGGACCGCCAGGCGTTCCATGGTCAGCTCGGTCACGCGCTGGATCATTTCGACGGGCCAGACGGGCTGCGACCGCACCCAATCGAGCGCCGCCTCGGATGACATGCCGAGAATGGCCGAAGCCGCGTCGAGCGACTCGTTCGCGGCAACCGGCCGCGTGACCAGTGTGGCGACGGCGACCGGAATCTCTCCGCCCGGCAATTCCAGAATCGGCATCGCCAAGACGACCAAGGGGTCTTCTTCCTCGACGATCTCGGCCGTTCCCCGGTCGGCGACCTGCCGGCACAACTCGGCGCGCGAGAGCCAATCGCGAGCCGGTTGGTTCGGGGGAACATGGAGCAATTGGCCCGATTGACCGTTGACAACGGCCATTGGCACCCCAAAGGCGCGGTCGAGCAACTGCGAAATGGCCGGAGGCAAAACACCGCGAGTCGAGTCCAGCTTGAACGAGCGGCTCGTGATCGTCGGTGGGCAGTTTAGTTCGGTGGGAACCATCGCATCGGCCAGCCGTGAAAGGGAAGGTTGGGACGAAACGCCTTTGCGGCAAACATCTTCCCTAACCCTACATCGCTCGCGGGGGGGACGCAAATCCTTCCATTCGACCGAGGCCGCCCCACGGCGCCGCCAACCCTTCGGCCGGCGCGAACGTGCCGATTATGCGGGCTGCCGGGTCGAATCGCTCGTCGAATCGTCGCCCACCTTTTGGCATCCTTCACAATCGGGGGCGATTGTGCCACAATCCCAGTAACCATTCAGCCGTATGAAGTGGTCTTTAAGGATCGGAAAAAGGGGAAACGGGGGGAAAGAGAAAAACTGAATCGGTTCTTGTTCCGAGTGATGTTTAGGCCACTCAATGCCTTTTTCTTTTTTCCCCGTTTCCCCTTTTTCCGAATCGTTAGGTCAATGCTCCATTTGGCTGAAGTGTTACGAATCCCAAAACACCTTTGCGAGTGTTCAGCCATGAACGAAAACGAACCCGAAACGCTGTTCCAAACGCCCCTCTTTCGCGTCGTGCGGAAGAGCTACGAGACACCCGACGGCCGAACGCACGTCCGCCAGATCGTTTGCCACCCCGGCGCGGTGGCCATCCTGCCCGTTCTCGACGACGGCCGGATTTGCATGATCGAGAACTTCCGGATTACGGCCGGGCGGATGCTGTTGGAACTGCCGGCCGGCACCCGCGAACCGAACGAAGAACCGATTGAGACGGCGCGGCGCGAGCTGACCGAGGAGACGGGCTATCGGGCCGGCCTAATCGAACCGATCAACATGTTCTTCGTGTCGCCCGGCGTTCTGGACGAACAAATGCACTTGTTTCTGGCGACGCAATTGACGCCCGGCGAGCAAGACCTACAGGGCGGCGAACAGATAGCCCCCCGACTGGTCGCATGGGAGGAAGCGGTCCGCCTCATCCGCGACGGAACCGTCCAGGACGCGAAGACTCTAGTCGGGTTGCTCTACTACGGGGCGTTTCTGCGAAGGTGAGGGGAGTGTCTTGCAGGTGAATGAAGACGGCATGTGCCACGTACGGCAGGGACTGGGAGTGCTGTGGTTGTGTTGGGGCTACACGGGAGACAAGTGAGATGAACACGATTACGCTTCCGGTTGTCGTTATCGATAGGAAGGAGAGAGACCGTGTTTTCGACGCTGGCTACAATCCCCAAATCGACAACTATGACGAGGAGACGTTCGGTGAAGAGTTCCTCGGTGTATGCGAAGCATTGCGGGAGGTGATTGGAAGGCATTGGGATCATGGGGTTGATGACGACAGTGATTTCTTCGTGCCAGATGAATACATGCAGAACCGTTTCCTTTGTCTTGGGGTATCCAAGGAACCGATGCTGACGCCGTCACTTCTCGGACTAGTTCACCTGACGATAGCAAAGATCGAGCCAGACTACTGCGTAGACGTCTACAATGAGTGGTTTGTACTGAAGACGGATGACGGAGAAGAATACCCGAATTTCAACGTTATTGTCGACAAGAGGCAAATCCTACTCTATACCAAGTCGGAATCGCTCTTCAAGAAACTCGGCATCCACCTTACGGACGACGGGAAAGGGTGCTACAGCTACAGTCCTGACACCGTGAACGCCCCCGGCGACAGCGCGAGGAGTCGCCGGTCGGCCAAACGCAGGGAATCGACGATGGACAGCGACGCACGCCGATTGGAGCAGAAGGAGTGGGAGTGATAGCCCGTGCGTGTTTAGCGAGTTAGCGAGGTAACCGTTCACAGATCGTTGTCGACTTATCGGCGACATGGCCCCGATAGTCGCCTTTCGCTCCGCGAAAGTAGCGCTCGACTTTGGCCGCCCGTGAACGGTTACGTTAGCAAAACACGAATCGGATGGCACGATCCGACTCCGAAGGAGTCAAAGCACTTAGCCGGAGGTAAGCGAAGCGCCACCTCCGGGAATGATGAAGAAAGGATGCCGACCCCGGAGGGGTCGCAGAGCGGGCCAATGCACAATCGACCGGTCACGCGACGTTTGGCCTGACACGACTTCGACCCCTCCGGGGTCGGCGAATTTCGCTAGACCGTCAACCCCGGGTCGCTGCGCGACCGCGGGGCTAATTGCTTTCATCCCTGCGGGATGAGGCGACTGGCAAACCACATCTTGGGCCGAACATCCCGAACGCCGGCAACAAGTTGCGTCAAATCGCCAGGAGATTTGGTTTACGGCGTCGAGTGGCACACGCCGACGTGCTCAGCCTTGTCCGTGCCACCCGGGCGGCTCTATCACTTGAGAGGTGCCCGGAGACGCAAGGTGGGGCGACGAGCGGCCGGGCGACGATGGCTAGTATTCTCTCGAGTTGTTTCGGCCGCTCGTTGCCCCACCCTATTACTCGCTTGCGGGCGGGGTCGGGGCCGATCAGGAGATTGGCGATCCAGGGCCCACTCGCTTACGCTCGGGGTTCGGTTTTTGGTCAGTACTCGCGCGGATTGACTCGTCCTTGCACGCGGCTGGGGAGGCCCTGGATTCGCAAGAAGCCTTCGGCGTCGGTCTGGTTGTACGAGCCGCCGCCTTCCATCGTCGCGATTCCCTCGTCGTAGAGACTGTTGGGGCTCTTCCGCCCGGCGACGATCATGTTGCCCTTGTACAGGTCGAGACTGACCTCGCCGGTGACCGGCTTCTGGGCCTCGCGAATGAACGCCAGCAGGGCGTCCATCTTGGCGTGGTACCAGAATCCGTAGTAGGCCATTTCGGCCACTTCGGGGGCCAGCCGGTCGCGCAGGTGCGTCAGGTCGCGGTCGAGCGTCAACTGCTCGATCAGCCGATGGGCCTCGTAGAGCACCGTCATGCCGGGCGCTTCGTACACGCCGCGGCTTTTCATGCCCACGAAGCGGTTTTCGACCATGTCCAATAGCCCAACCCCGTTGCGCCCGCCGATCTCGTTCAATGTGCGGACGACGTTGTAGGGGCTGAGCGTCTTGCCGTTGACCGCGACGGGCACGCCCGAGGCGAACTCGATCTTCACGTTTTCGACCTTGTCGGGCGCGTCCTGCGGCTTGACGACCATGCCGAAATCGACCAGATCGACGCCGTTGATTTCCAGATCCTCGAGATCGCCCGCCTCGTAGCTGATGTGCAGACAGTTCTCGTCCGAGCTGTAGGGTTTTGCGACCGACGGCTTGATCGGAATATTCTTCTCCTGGCAATAGGCGATCATCTGGCTCCGACCGGGGAACTTGTTGCGGAACGCCTCGATGCGCCACGGGGCAATGACTCGGATCGACGGATCGAGCGCCTCGGCGGCCAACTGGAACCGGCACTGGTCGTTACCCTTGCCCGTTGCGCCGTGAACGAACGCATCGGCGCCCACTTCGCGAGCAACTTGTAGGCAGATCTTTGAGATCAGCGGCCGGGCGATCGACGTGCCCAGCAGATAGACTCCCTCGTACTTTGCCTGAAACTGCATGACCGGGAAGGCGATATCGCGGCACATCTCCTCCTGGGCGTCGATCAGCCGAGCCGATTTCGCACCCAGCCGGGTGGCCTTGTCCATGATGGCCTGACGGTCCTCGCACGGCTGGCCCAGATCGACGTAGACGGCGTGGACGTCGTAGCCCTCCTCGCGGAGCCAAACAAGAAGAACCGAAGTATCCAATCCGCCCGAGTAGGCAAGTACGCAGCTAGGCATGGTGGGAGTTCCGTTTAGTTGAGATCGTTATGTGTTGGTGGACTTCTTCGAGGATGGGGACGACGTTTCGGAAAAAGGGGAAAGGGGGAAATGGGAATCTTTTATTTTCTCGCTTTTCGGCGGGCTCGCAAGGGGTTTGAGTACTCGCCCGGAAGACTATTGGCGCTCGTGGCCTACCAGAAAAGACCGGGCCAGACCCGACATGGCCAAACACACGCAGAAGCCTTGCCTTAACCCTGCGATTGGGGTAGACTGGCGTGTATCGAAGGGCGGCCACGACTTTTCCACGTCGCCCGGGAGCCGAGTTCTCGGATAGGGTGTCAGACTAGTTTCGGCAGACGGTTGCTGGGTGCCCGGCACCCGGCTGCCTCGGTAGGAGGGTGATCGATGCAAGACTCCCCCGGTGGTTTGCCCGACGAACGTCCCGATGTCTCCAAGGCTTCGGACGCGTCCGCTCCCTCTTCGCCATCCGCGAGGGAAGACGCCTATCGACGCGGCCACGCGAAGAAACCGGAGGTCACGTTTACCGAATCGGTCCGCGACGCGGCTCGATTCCTGTACAACAACAACCCGTTCTACGCCATCAGCGCGGCGTTGATCTTCTGGGGGCTTCGCAGTTCGTTCGATACGACGGGCAAGACGTTCGAAACCGACGCATTCATGATCGGCCTGGCCGGGTACACGCTTCTGCTGGCGGTGGCCGGTTGTTTTCTGATCCGCCTGGGACAGGTCTGGGACGACGTGCGGACGATTCTATTGCTTGTCGTGCTGATGCTCTTGGCGCTGTCGGTCAGCTTCGACGAGGCGTTGGCCCACGATTCGTCGGTCGGCATGTGGTACTACCTGGGCGGATTGTTGTTCGCCGTGGCGGTGAGCGAGGCGACGCTGCGAACGATCCGCTTGCGTCTGCCCGCGCTGTTTCGCATTCCGTATTGCCTGTTTCTCGGGCTGTTTTTCCTCTATCCCGTGGCAATCAGTCCGCTGATTCGCGACGCGAGCGACCCGACCGGCATGCGCGCGTATGGCCTGGCGGTGTTGGAATACGCTCGACTCAGTCCGCTGATTCGCGATGCGAGCGATCCGGCCCTGTTGTGGGCGTTGTTCGGCTTCTCGCCGCTGGCGGCCGTGTTGACGCTGACGCTGTTGCCGGCCGTGCGTCGCGGCCCTCGCTATGTGCGCCATAACGGCAGCCCGTGGCGATGGCCCTGGTATCCGTGGATGCTTTTCGGGACGTTGTCGCTGGCCGTCTGCGGGCGGAGCTACTATCTGTGTTGCTCGTTTCACTTTGTCGGAGGCAGCGCGACCATTTTTCGGCCTTACTTTCTCGTGCCGTTTCTCTTCGCGGTCAACGTGCTGGTGCTCGAAGCGGGGCTTCGGTCGCGTCTGAAGAACGTGACGTTGGCAGCACTTTTTGCTCCGCTAGCGATCGTTTTGCTCGGTTTGGCGAATCCGGCACGACCGATGGCCGATCATGGCTTTTTCGATTTGTTCCACGAAACGCTCGGTGCGANNGCGACGCCCGCCTATTTCACGCTGATCGCGGGTGCCATATTCTATGCCTATGCCATGCTTCGCCGCGCCGATCGGGCCTCGTGGGGCCTGACCGCCGCATTGGTCGCGTTGTCGGTCATCGGCCCCGAAACGACCGGACTCGCCGCGACGTGGGCCGGACCAATCGGCTGGCCGCTTCTGGTCGCCGGCGTGCTGCACTTGGGCCTGACCGTCGAGCGGCGTCATTCGCTCCATGCCTTGCTCGCCGCCGTATTGCTCCTCGCCGGGCTCGCGGCCCCGTTCCACGACACGCCGTTTATGGCGTATGGCGGCCTCGTGCCGGTGCATCTGCTGCTCCTGTCGATCCTGGTAATCGGCGCGGTATTCAAGGACCCGCTGGCCAAAGTGCTTCAACGCGTTGGAATCGCCGGGCTGTTGGGCGGAAGCTTCGCGGCCGTCACCGAAACGGCGGCCGCCTTGGGCAATCCGCCGACGATGCTCGTCGCGGGCTATCCGCTCGCGGCGGCGGTCGTTGCGGTCGCCTTTCTCTTTCTGACGGCCAACCGGGAGTATCTCATCGCCGTGTTCGGCGGCGTGCTGGCGTGGCTCGTCAAGGTCGGCTGGCCCGGCTACCAGCAAGCACGCAACACGGTCGAGGGTCTTGACAAGATCGTCCTTGGTGGGCTATTCCTTCTGATTGCCCTGGCCATCAGCCTAGGCAAAGCCGGGCTGTATCGACGCATCCGCCGACGTTCGGACAAGTAGGGTGGGGCGACGAGCGGCCGGCCAATAATCGTCGGTATTGTCTGGCATTATTCCGGCCGCTCGTCGCCCCACCTACTCCGTTGACACACGTAATAAGGACACTCCCCATGACCACCTCCCCGTTGTTCACGCCGCTCGCAATTGGCTCGATGACGCTGAAAAACCGATTCGTCCGTTCGGCCACCTGGGAAGGGCTGGCCGGCGACGACGGCTCGGTCACCGAACGGCTTTGCGGGTTGATCGACAACGTAGCCGCGGGCGAACTGGGCATGATCATCTCGGGTCACGCCTTCGTGAGCCGCGAGGGACAGGCCGGCCCGTGGCAATTGGGCATTTATGACGATCGGCTCGCGGCCGGGTTGACCGAACTGGCTACTCGAATGAAACGCCACGGCAGCGCGGCCGTCGCCCAACTGGCCCACGCCGGCGGACAAGCGGCCCAGATGTTGACCGGCACGCAGCCCGTCGGGCCCTCGCCCATGACCGGCCGCTCGGGAGCCGCTGCACGCGAAATGACCGTCGCCGAAATCACCCAAACCGTCGAAGCCTTCGCGCGAGCCGCCACACGGGCGCGAACCGCCGGCTTCGACGCCGTGCAACTCCACGGGGCCCACGGATTTCTGCTTTCACAGTTCCTCTCGCCCCACTTCAACCGTCGAACCGACGGTTACGGCGGCGACGTGGCCGGGCGAGCGCGCTTCTTGCTCGAAACCGTGGCGGCCGTCCGCGCGGCGGTCGGCCCGGGCTACCCGATCCTCGCCAAGATCAACGCCGACGATTTTCTCGACGACGGGTTCAACGTCGATCACATGATCGAAACTTGCAGGATGCTCCAAGACGCAAGCCTCGACGCCGTCGAACTCAGTGGCGGCACGGTCGCCGACGAAAGCCGCTACAGCTCGGTTCGCACGGGCGAACCGGCACGGCCCGAAGAAGAAGTCTACTACCGCAAAGCGGCCGAGCGGTTCAAGAAGGAAGTCGGTTTGCCGTTGATCCTCGTCGGCGGCATCCGATCGTTCGACGTGGCCGAGCGGATTATCACCGACGGCCTGGCCGACGCCGTCGCCGTGAGTCGGCCGCTGATCGTCGAACCGGGCTTGGTGGCTCGGTGGAAATCGGGCGACCACGGCCCGTCAACATGCCTCTCGTGTAACCAATGCTTCGAGCCGGGGATGATGGGCGAGGGGATTCGCTGCGTACTCGAGTAGGGTGGGGCGACGAGCGGCCGATCAATAATCGTTGGTATTGTCCAAGGTCTTCCCGGCCGCTCGTCGCCCCACCCT
>DOEZ01000007.1 GCA_003532715.1 Planctomycetaceae bacterium | reverse complement strand
CGCGTTGGCCAAGGAGTATTCCGATTGTCCCAGCGGAGCGGACGGCGGAAATCTGGGCAATTTCCGTGCCTACGAAATGGACGAGAAGTTCAGCGACGTCGCCATGAAACTGGCCGTCGGCCAGATCAGCGAAATAGTCGAGACGCCGTTCGGCTATCATCTTATTCGGCGGCAGGAATTGGAAGTCATCCCGACCATCGGCGCAAAACATATCCTGGTGCAGCACGTCGACTCGCTCGGCGCGACGCCCGAGGTCACTCGCACCAAGGAAGAAGCCAAAGCTCGCATCGAGGAGTGTCTCAAGCGATATGAGGCGGGCGAAAAGTTCGAGGATCTCGCGCGGGAATACAGCGCATGTCCCTCGAAAGCAAGGGGTGGCGATCTGGGTGAATTCCCCAAGGGAATGATGCACCCAGATTTCGAGAAAGCGGCGTTCGAATGCGAGGTCGGCAAGGCGACCGGAATCGTCGACACGCCGTTTGGCTATCATATCATTCTTCGTTACAAATAGTGTACTGAATCAATCATCAAAATCACTGGCGACAGCCAAGTTGCACGGGCCGAAGGGACAACGACATGTTGCTGAGCCTGTTGCGGATGCCGAGTATCGGAGGGTTCATCCTGGCGAATGTGGCCATGAGTCTGGCCGCCCAAACAGGACCGCACGCGGAAAGTAGCAAAACACATAACAGCGCGCGAGCATCCTGGGGAGGTTTCACGGGTTCGGAGGTTCCCTCGCTTGCTCCATTGTTGGGTGACTATGGCAATGTGGGTGTGCGCACGCCACAGAACCGAACGGACATCCCTCGATTGCTCGTGGTATTGAAGGAAATGGGCGCACGGGACTACATGCACCTTGTGTGGCGGGAGAAAACATCTCCGTCCGCGTGGCAGGATTTCCAGCAAATGGCCCCTGAATTTCAGAAAGCAAATGTCGGACTGTGGCTATACCTGACGCCGCCTTCTGAGGGCGTTCCGGATCCCTTTGGAGGTGACTACGTGCGATGGGCCGTCGAGTGCGCGGAAGTCGCGAAGCAGTATCCTGTTGTGAAGGGTATCTGCATCGACGATTTCAACGGGAACGTCAAGAAGTTCACTCCTTCCTACTGCAAACAGATGATGAGGGAAGCCCACAGGGCTGCCCCTCATCTATGCCTCTTGGTGGTATGCTACTTCGGATACGAGAGGACAATAGCGTCGCATGTCGAGGAGGGAGCGATCGACGGCGTAGTCTTTCCCTATTTCTATCCTCACAAGAACCTGTCGGATACGACCATACTTCAACCTCAGATCGAAAGCTACCGCAGGTGGCTTGACCAGCGCACCCGAAAAGGCGGCCTTCCCGGAAAGATGCCCCTGGTGGTTATGGTTTATGCGGCGAAGCACTCTCAGTCACGCGACGAACCGACCCCTGCCTACGTCGGGAACTGCCTGGAAATCGGATTAGGAACCACGCGCAGCGGCCTGACAGATGGAGTCGTCACCTATTGCTTGCCAAAAGACAATCCTTCCTTTGTGAAGCGTGTCACAGCGGTCTATAAGGGATGGGAATCGCGGAAGAAGTAGAAACAAGGATGCATCGACGTTCAAGAGATCGCCGTGGAACGACGTTGAATACGCCGAAAGCACCAAACGCAAACGGCTCGGAATCGTAGATGAAAGAGCCCCGCGCGGGAGGCGTGGTCAGACCGAATCGGCCCCTGGCCGAAGCCGAAATCCAACAGTAGTCGCGCCCGGAAACGGATCCGGCGTCACTCGGAAGACGCATTGCCTTCCGTCTTCTGCTCATCGTGAGGAACGAACACTCGTTGGTCGTAAAGCACCAAGGCGTGGACGGCGGCCAAGCGGGCGGCTATTTCGCGACTGCTCGCCACCGGAAGCGACAGCCTCGTTCGCTGTTGCTCGTTCAATAACTGCGCGAGCCGGGTGACGCCGCGAACAACGCGCGGGTCGCGCAACTGCTCGTCCGACAGCCAGAAGACGAGCCAGCGAAGGATGTGGCCGGTCGAGCGAAGCTGATCCACCGTGTCGCCCGCATTTCCTTGGAAGGCGAAGAACTCGGGGTGCCACGTACCGTCCGGGTTTTGAACGTCCAAGGCGAATTGAGCGAGTTCGTCCAGGTGCTTCTGGGCTCGCGCGAACGAGCCGTCAACGGGCTCCCCGCGTTTCACCCGTCGATCGACCGCGTAACTCATCGCCAGAAGTCGGAAGGTCCCACCCGCCGGTCCGGCTTGCGTCGGCCGCGACAACTCTTCTTCGACCAGACGGTCCATTGACCAGGTTTCGCCCAAGTCGTTTTGCCAGTCTTCGTCCGACTGCAAATAGCGAGCGAGGCCGAGCAGTCGAAACGAATTTTCCTCGCCCGATCGGCAATTCCGCTTCTCGACGTCGACCAGATCATTAACAGTGCGCGCGTCCTCGCCGACGCGTAACGGATAGTCCTCCGGAACACGCGAGAAGCCGAGGACAGCCAAGAACTGGCCCGGATACTGCTGAAACCCGTAGCCCACCGCCGCGGCGATGTGCCCGTCGCAGATGCGGAGCATCTCGCGGCCATTGCACGGGTAGTTCCAGCAGAGGCACGTGAACGCGTTGACCCTTTGCCCGGAAGGCGCGCCGCGGCGAACCTCTGCGTCGCATCCGAACGTCATGCACAACTGCATAAGATCGGTCGCCGTGTTGCTGCCCGTATTCAATGGCTGCTGGAAGTAGCCCGCGATCGTTCGTCGCACCACGGGGTCGAGGGCTTTCAACTCGTCCGTCAAGGGGATCGGAGGAGCCGCGGCGAATCGCGTCGGTGGCGAGTCGTTGTCGGTCGTTGCCGCCGACGACGCCGATGTCGGATCCGACGTCGCAGTGGACGGCGCGAAATCAGACCACCCGGATTCCTCTTCAACGGGCTGGGAGGCCAAAGCCGGATTCAGTTCGAGCAAGACGGGGCCCTGTTCGGGCACGAGAACGCCCGCCGAACCGATGCTCGGCATCAACATCATCGCGCCCAAAGCCACGATCGTCGCATAACGCATGCCATTATCTCCCGGAAACAAAAAAGCGTATCGGTCCCCAATGAAGCGGCCGGCGTCTCCACGGCCGCGAGCGGTACTATCCGCCAGTGTTGGTGGATTCCGTCGATTTGCCCGCGGTCTCCGTCTGGATCTCCTCGATTTCTTCCTTCTTCGGACGATCGATCAGGAATCCTCCGGCACTGCCTCGCTGCACGTAGCTGTTGTTTCTCGCGCCGCTGCCGTAGCGATCTTCTCCGCCGTAGTCGATGACGAAGCTGAAGTTGCCGCCGCAGTAGGGCAGGTCGTGGTAGGAGATGCTCCCAGACGCGGATCCCTGACGTCCACCGACATACTCATCGTCGCCGGCGTAATCATAGACGACGCCGAGACTCGCCTGGGCGCCGTTGCCCGCGTTTCCGTCATATCGGTCGTTTCCGGCGAAATCAGTCAGGATGCCGATGCCGAGATCCCACCCAAAGCCGACGCTCATGATGGTTCCCGTGTAGAGGTCGTCGCCCTGGTCGTCGAACAGGAATCCGGCCGCGTAGTGGCAGCCCCATCCGCAGCCAAAACGAACGAAGCGCCGTTCGGTTCGCGGACTGCCGTTGAAGGCTTTGCGCGTCGCGCCGATCCGTTGGTCGTTTCCGGCGAAATCGCGCGCCAGCCCAACTCCGAGCCAATAGCCTCCGCCGTGGGACAGGTAATCGTATTCGTAGACGTCGTCGCCACCGCCATCGAGGATCGCGCCGACGCCGCCGTTGGCAACTTGGCGGATTCCGGCGCCAACGCCCTGTCCCCACCCCTCCTGGCCGGGCGTCTCATCATAGGAGTCCAGATACAGCCCGCCGACATAGTAGTGATCGTCACCCATCATGTCGTCGAGCACGCCGAAACCAAGTGGCCCGCCAAAGCCCTGCGCCCACAAGGCGGCGTGATAGCGATCATTGCCTTTTCGGTCGATGAGCACACCCAATCCGGCTATCGCCTGTCCCTGCAAACGTCGCACGCCCGCGTAGACATCGTTGCCGTCGTAGTCGATCAGAATGCCAACGCCCCCGATGCACGACCCTTGGGCAACGTCGGTTGCCTGGTAGAAGTCGTCACCGGAGCGGTCCAACAGCATCGAGATGCCCAGGACGGCGCCTCCCTGCGTACCTGGCTTCGTCGCCAAGTAGCGGTCGTGTCCCTCCAGATCAATCGCGATCAGCACCGGACGAGCAAGCGAGCAAGTTCCCTCATGATAGATATCGTCTCCGCCCAAATCGACGACCACGGCCACGCCGGGCATGGCGTCCAACTGGTAGGTGTTCGCGCCTCGCCCGCCGATCACAATGTCGCCCGAAGGCGTGCTGATTCGCCGAACCACGTCGCCGGTAACTCCCTCGACGGTGATCTTCTCGCCGTCGGGCAACGCAGCCAACTGGTCGAGCATGCCTGCTTGCGTCAGCGGCACAAGCGCCCGAACGGCCTCGATCCACCGCGCGCGATCGGTCTTCTCAAACAAATCGCACATATATCGACCGCTGCTTCGATCCGAAAGCGTGTGACCCACGTTGCCGTTGCGCGTCAATGTCGCATACACGCGATCGGAGAGTCGCTGGACCTCGGCGCCGGTCAACGGCTCCAGCGCGGCCGCGTAGGCAACCTGGGCCTGGGTCAAGGCGCGTTTGATTGCCTCAATGGCCTCGTCGGGCGTGTTGACCGCGGCTGACACGACCGGATCAGACGCCTTGAGATCGAGCTTACGCGCCATCATGACCACCGCGCGATCCAGACCATCACACTCGGCGATGATCGCGTGGTGCAGCTCTCGCGTGAGTTTCTCGGCCTCGGCCGCGGCGTCCAACGGGTTGCGCATCAGGGAATCATACCAATCGAGTCGGCAGTTGCCGGTCACTTCCGAGGTCGCGCGAACACCCGCCGTACTGTCGAGCTTCTGGCGGCTGTATGCCTGGAAACGAGCGAACTGCGGAACGATGTTCCGCCGCTTCAAACCGTCGATGATTTCGTTCTTCATCAGGGCGACAATGCCCCGCGCCAGCGGATCGCCAAGGGCCGACAAGTCGGGCGTCAGCGGTTGCTGCTCGTCGGGCGTGGGAAGAGGGTCTTCTTCTTCGGCTTCACCCGACTGCGAAGGAACCGAGCCTTCGTCCTTCGCCGAAGTCTCCGGCTCGTCCGACGTGGTTTTTTTCTCCGGCTCCACCACGACAGGCGCGTCCGTGGCGTCAAGCAATGGAAGCGTCACATTGGGTGGGTCGGCCGCCGCCGTCGCGACGATAAGCGCGAAGGACAGTCCGAAAGCAGCAAACAAGGTATGCAAGGACCATATCCGGCCCCCCGCGAAGCAAGGGCTCATCACTCCCTATCTCCTGTTGAATAAGAATCACCATGGGGCCCGCAAACGGTCGGACATTCGCGCCGCCAGAAGACTGCACCGCTTGGTGTCATCCTTCGTTATCGGAACAAATTCGCCCTAAGGATTGCCCTAATCGTCACAAAGGGACAGAAGTTGATTCGTTGCGCTGACTCCCCCTTCGGACGGAAGGAGCTACGGCACATCTCACTAATCCGAGCGATTCACAAGCAGACACCAACCCGAAGCGCAAGCGATAGGTGCGCAACGACTTATCCTCGATTGCGCGTCGGACATGTGTTTCGCACGCCACTCCGAAATCACCGGCTCACGCATAATTCGGGCTCGAGCCCGCGCGGAACTCCGGATGGAACCGTCATAATTGCCTCGTTTTGCCGAATGTGAAATCTCGACCCGACAATGGCCCAGCCGGCCAGCCTTGCCAGTCTCCATTTATTGCCACGCCACGGCCTACTTCTCATGCGGCTTCGGCGGCCTGACCGATCGGCCATGACGTATGGCCGCCACGCAGACCTCCTGGTGATTGTGGCACAACTGCCGAGCACGGACCACCTCGTACCCCCAGCTTCGTATGCGGGCCAGATACTCGGGGAGCTGATCGGCAAACTCCCAGTCAAACAGCTTCAACGTCAGCAACATGCCGCGAACTCGCACCTCCGGGTGGGTAACGATTTCTTCGACGACGTCGAGCGTGTACTTCGGAGCGACATTCATGTCGGCCGTCAGCCACCGAACCTTGCGGAATTCGCGGCGGCGGACCTGGATCGCCCGGCGGCGGATATGCCGAAACCGGGGATTCTCGAGTACGACCGGGGCCATAGCGGCCGGGTCAATCCCCGTTACATGGAATCCGCGAGCCAATAGCGATTGACTCGCCCCGCCTGGAGCACTACCGATCTCCGCCACGCGTGCTCCCGAGGGAATCGGCAATCGCGACCATCGCAGTGCCTCTTCCATCTTTAGCCAGGCACGGCTGACCGCATCGGCGGGCAGTTGCAGCCCGACGAGTCCTCCCGGCCATCGCGAGCCAAAGCCGCGCGCTCGGTGAAACCCGATCCACCATTGGCCCGGATCGACAAGAACGCAGTCCAGGACGAGTTCCCCGCGACGGGCGGGGCTCGTGTCGTCGTCGGTGGCGACGTTTGCCGTTGCCGGCCGATGCTGCCAGAGCAATTCACGTACCTGTCGACATTCGTCGGTCACGGCCGGCTCGAACCCGCGATGGCCCGGCGACGCCAGATCGCGCGGCCAGACGTGGATCCGATCGTACGGACGCTCGCCGAACAACCGCCATGCTTCACATGCCATTTCCGCCGGCGATTCTCCCCGCACGCCACCCAACGCGAACCCATGCGATCGCGCGAAAACACAACGGAGCTTGAAATCGTCGGCCAGCTCGTGTCCCTCGGGCAACTTGAACGTAAGAAACCCCGGACGAGAATAGGCCGGACGAAAGTCGGGGTGGCGACGCGCCGCCTCGCGCTTCACGGCGTGCTCGGCGCCAACCTGACAGGTCGCGAAGATAAACTGTGGCACATCGATCATTGTAACTAACTTCTTCCTATTCGCCGAACGGAGGGCGACCAGCGAAAGCCCGTCTTATCTGGGTTACTCGGCCCTGAACCACTGCATCATCACCATGCGGAAATCACGCGGCTCGACAACCGACGCTACCAATACTTTTCGAGGTGGATCTGGCCGGGCGATTTGCGAGAGTGCGGCTCGAACCCGTCCTCGGTCAACAGTTCGAGCATTCCCTGGATCATGCCCGGATGGCCGCAGAGAAAGATGTGCGTGTTCTCCTTCGACGGACGGAAGCCCCAGTCGGCGTCGATCGCCCTCGATTTCCAAACGTCCTGGCAGAAACCCGTCTGTCCCTTCCAAGGAGCCGGTTCATGATCGGGGTCGCTGATCAGCGGGACGTACGTAAGATGCGGGCAGACGCGCGCCAGCGTGGTTAACTCGGCTCGATAGCCTAGATCCCACGAGTGGTAGGCGCCGTGGACGACGGCAACGCGCCGGTGTCGGTTCTCCGCCAACGACGTGCGGATCATGCTCATGTAGGGGGCCAGACCGGTTCCCGTCGCGAACAGAACAATGTGTTGATCGTCGGGCACCGAATCGAGCGTGAACATCCCCGTGATCTTGGGCCCCATCAAGAGCGGATCGCCGACGTTCAACGCAAACAGACGCGGCGTCAGCTCGCCCGAGCGAACCAGCATGACGTAGAACTCAAGGTACTCACGTCCGACCGATGACGACGAGATGGAATATGCCCGGCGAATGATCTTGACCGGGTCGCGATGCGTAGTTCTCCCGTCTTCTCCATTTTCCCCATCCCCGTTCGCCTCGGAATCGGCCGCGACGCACCGAGGAGCCGAGCCGGGCAGCCCGAGCACCGTGTATTGGCCGGGACGGAACTCAGGCAGCGTCCATCCGTCGGGTGCGGCCTGAAGGATCAACAGCCCCGGCGACACCTCGGTACGCTGGATCAGACGTGCATTCAGACTCAGCGGCGGTTTCTCCATGGTGGTCAAATCCATCGGCGTTTCGCAGAAGGGTAGGGCGGTGCAAACCGCAACTCTGGCGGGGCTTCGGTCTCGTCCCGTGTTTTTACACCAAACGGCGGCGGGTCGGAAGTGGAGCCGGCCCGATGGCCCGCGAGTGACCGCGCCAAGCGGCCACCGGAACCATCCTCATTGGGGGATCCTTCTAGACGGGCCATTTGCGGGCTTTTCCGGTCGTGCCGGTTTGACGGGTGGGGTTTTTGGGGTAAAATCGCTCATGCCGTGTCGCCTCCGTGGTCGAAACCTAGGTGGTGTCAATTCGACGCCCATCGGGTAGACTCCAGTGGCGTTCCAACGGTCGGCATCGAAGGCGATTCGAACACGAAACGCCTGGAAAAACAAAAAAAATCGGCGCCGTAGCCAAGCGGCTAAGGCAGCGGATTGCAAATCCGCCATCCCCGGTTCAAATCCGGGCGGCGCCTCTTACGGGCCACCTCTGCCAGGGGTGGCCTTTCTTTTTGCCCCACTCACTCCCTGCTTCGCCGATCGAGAGCCGCCTGTTCGGACAACACGATTTGCCACCTGGAGAACTACGAAGACGCAACGTACCACGGCAACCCGAAGGAAGGGAGCAAAAGTCCATCGAAGGACGTCGGGGGACCCGTCTGGCCAAGCCGCTTGCAGAGGCACCCTTGACACCCCCCTCTGAATAGTTATGCTTCTGAAAGGTGTCGGGGTGGCTTGGTCGCTGCGGCAGCGGCCGATGCGCCAACCTGGGGGCAACCGATCGCGATGGCCTCCCGGCGTGGCGGAGCCGACGTCGCCAACCAACCTGTTTTGTCAAGTTCCGGAAAGGCCCCATGGAAAGCGCGATCACCAGCGAGGTGGGCATCCTGGCGGTCCTGACCGGCGTGTCGTCGTTCTTCTTCTATCTCGAGCACCGAACCGGCTGGAAGCTGTTCGACTATCTGCCGCCCCTGCTGTTCATCTACGCCGTGCCCATGGTGCTGGCCAACGTGGCCGTATTCCCGGTCGCGGCGGACCCAACTGGCAAGGATCGACAAGCTATCCATGCCACCCAGGACAAGGACGGGCAAGACGTCGATGCGACCCTTCTCGCAACCGATGACCGTGCCACGACGAGCCGCGACGTTGCTGGGATTCCGCGAGAGAACACGACCACCCATCGTCCGTTGCTTCCTTCGAAGTCGCCCCTTTACGGCTGGATGGACCGCGCGGTTCTGCCTTTCTTTCTGCTGCTGCTGCTCACCAACGTCGATCTCGTCGCGACGGTTCGCGTTCTTGGACGTGGAATACTCGTTATGCTCATGGGTTCGGCCGGCGTGGTTCTCGGCGCGCCGATTGCCTATTTTCTGGTCAAAACGCAACTCGGCGAGGATTCATGGAAGGCGTTCGCCGCGCTGTCGGGGAGTTGGATCGGCGGGGCGGGCAACATGACCGCCATGAAGACCGTTTTTGACGTGCCCGGCTCGGCCATGGGTTTGGCCGTGTTGGGCGATACGCTCATCTACCTGATCTGGATTCCCCTGCTGCTGACCTCGAAAGGCTGCACGAGTTGGTTCAATCGCTTCACCCGGGTCGATCCAAAGCGTTCCGAATTGCTTGAAGACGCATCGAAAGAACTGCCCAGCGCGAAGGGGGAATTCAAACCGCGCCATGTGCTCTATTGGCTGTTCATCGGTTTGGCGGGCACGTGGTTCGCGACGTCGGCAGCCACGTGGATGCCAGTGGGAACCGGCCCCTGGAGCGACGTACTGACCACCAACACGTGGACAATCTTTTTCATCACCCTGCTGGGGATCGCCCTCTCGTTCACGCCGGTCCGGCGCGTGCCGGGAACGCACGAAGTCGCGACGGCATTCGTCTTCCTGTTCATGGCCAACGTGGGCGCCACCGCCGATCTGAAGGGATTGGCCGGCGAGGCGCCGTGGTTCATCGCGGCCGCATTCTTCTGGATCATCTTTCACGGTCTGTTTTGCATTCTGGGGGCCCGAGTTCTTCACGTCGACCTTCAGACCACGGCGATCGCCAGCGCAGCCAACATCGGCGGAGTGGCCACGGCTTCGATCGTCGCCGAACATCACAACGATCGACTCGTGCCAGCGGCCGTTCTCATGGCCATGCTCGGCTACGCGATCGGCAACTTCGGAGCATACGCCGCCGGCTGGCTCTGCAAACTGGTTTCCTAAAAGGAGAGAATCGTGACCCATAATGACCCCTCGAAAGTAATGCAAAGCGCGCCGGGCGCGTACACCATCATCGGCGGACGGCAATACCTGTACTTCGTGGGAACCGGCTATCTCGGCTTGCACGGCCACCCCGAGGTCCTTCGCGCCGCGTGCGAGGCAACCGAAAAATACGGCATGGGCAGCGCCACCTCCCGACGCGGGTTCGGCAACACGCCGCCCACGCTCGACGTCGAAGCTCGTGCGGCTGAGTTTTTCGGCAAGGACGACGCGATGTATTTCATGACAGGCTACCTCGGCAACAGCGTGCTGGTTCAAGGGCTTGCCGGCACCTTCGACCTCGTGGCCGTCGATGAGTCGTCGCACTACAGCGTGATGGACGCGGCCGTCTTGTCGCAGCGGCCCATCGTCAAGTTCGCCAATCGCAACCCCGAAAGCCTCGCCGCCGTGCTGGCCGAGCATTGCACCGATGGCAAGCGTCCTTTGGTCATCACCGATGGCGTGTTTCCGGTTCGCGGCATCATTGCACCGGTCGACGGGTATTATCGGGCGCTAAAGCCCTACGCCGGCTCGGCGCTAATGGTCGACGACGCCCACGCCTTGGGAGCCGTCGGTCCAACGGGCCGCGGCAGTCTGGAACACGCGGGCCTGCCCTGGGAGACGGTTAACACCAACGTGCAGCCGGACGGCGCCCCGAGGCTTTTCGTCTCGGGAACTCTTAGCAAGGCGTTCGGCGCGTATGGAGGCATCGTGCCCGGCTCGGCCGACTTCATCGACGCACTGAAGGCCGACTCGCCCTATTATCGAGCCGCCAGTGCGTTGCCGCCGGCCAATGCGGCGGCCAGCGCGAAAGCATTCGAGTTGGTCCGCGATCACCCCGAGATGTTGCAGCGGCTCCGCGACAACGTCAAGCTGTTGCGCGACGGCCTGCGCGGCTTGGGCCTGGATGTCGACGACTCGCTCGTGCCGATCATCTGCCTCGTCCTCGACACGGTCGAACGGATGAAGCAAGTCCAGGCGGAGTTGATGGAACAGGGGATACTGATCGCCTACAACCCAAAATACTCCGACCTCGGGCCGAAGGGGGGCATTCGGATCGCCGTCTTTGCGACCCATACGAAGGAAATGATCCAGAGACTCATCGACGGCGTGGCCAAGGTATTGGCGGTGTGAACCCGACCTACGACGACTTCCGCTGGCTGTTGGGAAACGAGGGCCGGGCATGGCTCGACGGGACTAGCGCGCCCCCGGGTGCCACTGGCTCCGCCAGTGCCCGTGCGCGTTCCGACGTTGCCTTCGCGGCCGCCCTGCGACGAGAACTGTCGGCCGAACAGACCCACCTGGTTCTCGAACAGATCGAGCTGCGTCGTCGCGGCCGCGCGAAGTTCGCCCTTGCCGACCGAATGTTCTTCACCCGAATGGGACTTGAACAGGCAACCGATCAAATCGTCGCCACCTACAAGGCGAGGCGGCTCGACGACGGCGGCGGCGTGACGCTCGATCTGTGCTGCGGCATCGGCGGCGACCTGGCCGCCCTGGGCGTCAAGGGACCGGCCGTCGGCGTCGATCGCAATCGAATTCATGCACTGCTTGCCCGCGAAAACGCCCGTGTCGCGGGGGAGGGGAGCGACGTCGCGGTCGTCGTCGGCGACGTGACCGAATTGCATCTCGACGAGAACGTCGTCTGGCACCTGGATCCCGATCGGCGAGCCGACGGGCGACGATCGACCCAAGTCGCGTTGCACAGTCCCGGACTTGACGCCATCGAACGAATGCGCCGCCAGTCGCCCCATGCGGCCATTAAGCTGGCCCCGGCGGCCGATCCGCCCGCCGCGTGGCAAAGCGAGGCCGAACTCGAGTGGATTAGCCGGCAGCACGAGTGCCGCCAACTCGTCGCGTGGTTCGGACACCTGGCCGACCGGCCGGGCCTGCGCCGCGCGACGGTTCTGCGAGCGAAAACGCTTGCCGACGAGCCCGAGGCGTACTGCGTGATCGGCCGACCCGGCCGACCTCGCGAAGCGAGCGAGCAGATCGGGCGATATGTTTTCGAGCCCGATCCGGCCGTGCTGGCCGCCGACCTGACGGGCGTGCTCGCCAATCAGCACGCCTTGAATGCCTTGACCGTCGGCGGAGGCTATCTGACGGGCGACGAACCGGTCGAGTCGCCGGCGATGGCCCGTTTCGAGGTGCTCGAATCGCTGCCGTTCGACCGGCGTCGCGTGAAACGCCTGCTCGCCGAGCGCCAAATTGGGCGGCTGGAGATCAAAACCCGGGGCGTCGCGATTCAACCCGAGACGCTCCGGTGTGACTTGCGGGTTAAAGGCGACACGGCCGGCGTGCTGTTGCTGATGCGTCAAGGTGAATCGGTCACGGCACTCGTAGCACGGCGAGTGGGATACTTGCCGTGAGTCGCGCCGCGGCTACAATTGTCCCAGTAGTCTCCGGTAGTCTCATTTCCATGGAGGACATGCCGTGCGAGTGCAAGACCTATTGAAGACGGCCGCTCCCGAAGCGACGGTGCTGATTCGCGTAATGGTGGGCGGCGTCTTCTTGTCAGAAGGCATCCAGAAGTTCCTCTACCCGGATGCCTTGGGAGCCGGACGGTTTGCAAAAATCGGCATTCCCGCCCCGGAAATCATGGGGCCGTTTGTCGGCACGGTCGAGATCGTTTGTGGCGCGTTGCTGATTGCGGGCTTGCTGACCCGACTGGCCGCATTGCCGCTGCTGGGCACCATGTTCGTGGCCCTTCTCTCGACGAAGGCACCGATTCTGCTGGGATACGGTTTCTGGGGTCTTGCTCTGCGCGAACTGCCCCGTTATGGATTCTGGAGCATGATGCACGAGGCGCGGACCGATTTGTGCATGACACTCGGCGCGCTGTTTCTCCTGATTGTCGGAGCAGGGAGCATCTCGTTGGACTGGCTGATCTGTCGCCGCACGAAGGCTCGATATGACACCACCAACCTCGGCTGAGGCGGAATCGCCGGACGGGCAAGAGCGCCACTCGCTTTGGGAAGTGGCTACGCTGTTCTTTCGGCTGGGAACGACGGCCTTTGGCGGCCCGGCGGCGCACATTGCCATGATGGAGGACGAAGTGGTCCGACGTCGCGGTTGGATTACCCGCGAAAGATTCCTGGATATTCTCGGCGCGACCAATCTGATTCCCGGCCCGAATTCGACGGAGATGGCGATCCACCTCGGATTCCTCCGCGCCGGCTGGGCCGGACTCGTCGTCGCCGGCGTGTGTTTCATCGTTCCGGCGGTGGCAATCGTCATGACGATTGCGTGGGCGTACGTCCGGTTCGGCAGCCTGCCCGAGTTTGCGGGCTTGCTCTACGGA
The DNA here is from genome assembly GCA_003532715.1 of Planctomycetaceae bacterium. Classification (GTDB taxonomy): domain Bacteria; phylum Planctomycetota; class Planctomycetia; order Pirellulales; family Thermoguttaceae; genus UBA11386. Next base: position 7,905 of record DOEZ01000007.1, on the reverse strand, counting down.
GTCAAACCGGTGGTAATCGCGATCGTCGCGCAAGCCCTCTGGGGCCTGGGTCGGACGGCCGTGAAGAGCCGCGTTCTCGCGGTCATCGGCATTGCGGTTACCGCGGCCTGCCTGCTTCACGGNNACGGCCCATCTTGATGCTCTCGACGATCGTTGGGGGACTTCTTGCTCTGATTCATTGCGTCCCGCGAGCCACGGGGCCGGAGGCGGCCGAATTCAGCCTATCGTCGCTGTTTCTCTACTTCGTCAAGATCGGCTCGATACTTTACGGCAGCGGCTACGTGCTCTTGGCCTTCCTGCAAGCCGACCTTGTCGGCCGTTGGCACTGGCTTACGACGACCCAACTGTTGGATGCAACGGCCGTCGGACAAGTAACGCCGGGCCCCGTCTTCACCACCGCCACGTTCATCGGCTATGTGTTGGGCGTGGATTCGGGTGGAGTGCCGGTTGGGATCGTGGGCGGATTGGTTGCGACAGTGGGAATCTTCCTCCCGTCCTTCGTTTTTGTCGCCCTGAGCGGTCCGTTGATCCACCGCCTGCGGAAATCCCCAATAGCGGGCGCGTTCCTCGACGGCGTCAACGTCGGCTCGCTCGCCTTGATGGCCGTCGTGACATGGCAACTCGGCCGCGCAGCGATTCTCGACCTCCCAACCGCGATGCTGGCGGCGGCAAGCGCCGTTCTGCTCATACGCTTTCGCGTGAATTCCCTGTGGTTGATACTCGGCGGCGTGTTGCTGGGTGTTGTGCTAAAGGCCATTTATCACGTCGGATGAAATCCACGGGGTTCGTCGGGACACACCGGGAACAACCGGGACCCATGGTGTGCCCCGATGCACGCCACGGGCACGTCACGATAACGGACAACTGCTTGAAAACGTCTGCTTTTTCACGATTTCCGCCGGTGATTGCGTTCGCAATGTCGGGCTGATAGAATACCGAACGACGGAAGTCACCCGAATTGTGCCATTCCTCGTTCTAATAACTGGGGAGTCACCGATGATGGTTAACCGAGGCAAATTTGCGGTTATCGCGGCCATTGTCCTGTTGATGTCGCTGCTGGCTGGGTCGGGCCGGGCGGAGCCGTCGCCCGATGAGGCGATGCGAGCGAGAGACGAATGGATTCATCAGCATCTTTCGGGCGTTGAGCCGACGGTCTTGGGCGATCGGCAGAATCGCCAGTCGGCTGGCGTCGTCGATTGGACTGCGAGTCGGTCCGGCGAACCCCCGTTCACGTTTCGCTTCGGCGGCCGCTCTTCGCGAGACTTGTTGTCGGCATGGAATCGCCAGGAAGTAACTCGGCAACTTGACGACCGAAGAATTGAACATCGGCTGACTTGGACGGATCCGAAGACGGGTCTTCAGGTCGCTTTGACGATGATCGAATACGCGGATCATCCGGCTGTCGAGTGGCTCTTGCACTTCACGAACACGGGCCAGGCCGATACACCGATCATCGAGTCGATTCAGCCGCTCGACATCCAAATCGAAAACACGGCCGGCGCCGTGCTGAATTACGCGTTGGGCGATTCGAACTCGGCCGACAGCTTCCGCCCGGTAGCCGAGCCGCTTGGTCCGCAAGCCGCCACGCCTCGCGTCATTGCGCCGACCGGAGGCCGTTCGTCCGAGGGTCACATGCCGTACTTCAACGTCGACCGCGGCAACAGCGGCGTCGCGATCGCCGTCGGCTGGGCCGGCCAATGGCGAGCGGAGTTCGTACAGAGCGAAGATGGATTCCTCCGCGCGGCCGCCGGACAAGAACTGACACACTTCGTTCTCCATCCGGGCGAGACGGTTCGCACGCCGCGAATCCTTATGGCGTTCTGGAATGGGACGGGTGATTTGTGCGGCAACAATGTCCTTCGGCGGGTGATTCTGGCTCATTATCTGCCTCAGCGCGACGGTCGCCCCCGATTCACGCCGATCTGTGCTTCACACAGCGAAACGGCTCCCGACGGAACCTACGAGCAACCGCACCTTGCTGTCATGCCCGTCTTCAAGCCGCGCGGCATCGAGGTCTTTTGGTTCGACATGAATCCGCAGCATTGGTACGGAGACTTTCCAACCGCCACGGGCACGTGGGAGCCGGACCCGAAGCGGCTGCCCAACGGGCTTGGACCGCTCGGCCAGGCCGCGCACGAGGGCGGTCTCGAGTTCTTGCTCTGGTTCGAACCCGAACGCGTTCACCCGGGCACGAAGATCGACCGAGAACATCCCGAATGGGTGATGAGAGCACAGGGCGAATGGAGTCAGTTGTTCCGCCTTCATGATGAGCAAGCGCGTAAATGGCTCACCGATCATATCGACAAGCAGGTCACTGAAGGACGGGTTGACTGGATTCGCTGGGATTTCAACATCGGGCCGCTGGGGTTTTGGCGTCGCAACGATACGCCGGACCGGCAGGGCATCACCGAGATCCGACACGTCGAGGGTCTGTATGCCATGTGGAGCGAGCTACAGCGGCGACATCCAGGACTGCTTATCGACATCTGCGCCAGCGGAGGACGGCGGCTCGACTTCGAAACCTGTTCGTATGGAATGCCGCTCTGGCACAGCGATCTACAATGCGCGGGCTCGAACCCGGCCGCCGACCAGCTTCAAAACAGCGGCCTGTGGCGGTGGGTGCCCATGCATGCTTGCGGCGTGTTTGATTTAGAACCGACTTACGCATTCCGATCCGCAATGACGACGGGTAACATCCTGGCCGCCAGTCGCAACAACCGAGCGGCGGTAAGCGAGCCCGGATCCGAGGCGGAAATCAAGCGAACCGTGGCGATCTTCACGAAGCTTCGGCCGTACATGTTGGGCGATTTCTACCCCTTGTTCCCGCACGACGCAAGCGAAGCCACGTGGTACGGCTACCAGTTCCACCGCCCCGACTCGGGCACCGGCATGGCGATGCTCTTCCGTCGCTCACAGTGCGAGGAAGCCGAACAGACCCTGGCCCTGCGGGGTATCGATCCGAAGGCCCGTTACGAGGTAAGCTTCGAGGACACCCCCGCCGTGCATACGGTTATGGGCGACGAATTGGCACACTACACGGTGAGCGTGCCTTCGGCGCCGGGATCGGCAATTGTCTACTACCGACGTTCCATGAACGCGTCTGCCCCCTCCGACGCGGCCCTTCTCGACAAGCAATAAGACGAAGATCAAACTCCGATTTCCTCCCATTTCCAAAGGACACTTCCCATGCGACTCTCGTTGGCTCCGTTGTATCTGGCGGCCGTGATGCTCGCGGCGACCATCGCCCGCGCCGAAACGGTCGCACCGAAGGTCGTCGATCCCTTGCAGCCCGTCCGGCTCACGCAGCCCCAATTATCTGGCGAGATCGGCCGCCGGATCGATGACTTGATCCACAAAAACTTCATGGTGATCGATCTCGATCGGGACTTTGTCGACCCGTTTCGCCATCGCCCGCCGACCGATCCGCCAAAGGACGGTCGGCGCTATGTCGGCGTGGGCAAGGTGATCGACGCCGGGGCCAAGTTCGCCGCCTACACGGGCGATCCGGAAGTCGCGCGGCGGACCACCCGGCTGATCGACGAATTGATGAAGTCGCGCGATCCGGACGGTTATTTGGGTCACATGCCGGTCGCCCCCGACGGCGCGCAGAACTACCGCAACTGGATCCTGCACGATCAGGAGTACGCACTGTTGGGGCTGGTTGAACACTTCCGCTACTGCGGCGATGAGAAGTCGCTGCAATACGCCCGCGAGTTGGCCGACTACATCTGTGAGACGTTTCCGAAGAACCCGCACCCGGAAAACGTCTGCACGGCCGGTCTGCCCGAGTCGATGCTGGCGCTCTACGCCTGCACGGGCGAGCCTCGCTATCTTCGGTTCGCGGCCGACACGCCTCATGGCTTCATTCACGGTGAGGTCGAACACAGTAGCCTTCGCGATTGGGTGAAAACGTCGATCGGCGACCCCAAGACGTCGCACATTTACGTCAACATCTCGCGATGCTACAGCCAGACCATGCTCCACCGCTGGGAGCCCGACGACGCACTGCTGAAGTCGTCGCGGTTTATACTGGGCGAACTCACTCGCCCCGGGGGCTGCTTGTTTGTTATCGGGTCGGCCTCGGACCGCGAGCAATTCTCCTACACCCAAAACGGCCGAGGAGCGGTCAGCGAGTCGTGCGTCACCGCCTACCTCATCCGCTGGTTCGGCACTTTAATGCGGATGGAGGGCGACTTGCGCTACGGCGACCGCATCGAACGGGCCGTCTACAATGCCCTGTTCGCCGCCCAGGATCCCGACGGGCGGAAGCTCCGCTATTTCACGCCGTTCGAAGGGCCGCGAACCTATTTCCACGTCGACGGCTTCTGCTGTCCGGGCAACTACCGACGGATCGTGGCCGAACTGCCCGAAATGGTCTACTACCGAACCGCCGACGGCGGCATCGCGGTGAGTCTGTTCAACGAGTCGAAAAGCCTCATCGAGATCGACGGAGGACGCAAGGTCGCGATCGAACAGAAGACCGATTATCCCACGTCGGGCAAGGTGCGCATCGCCGTCACGCCCTCCGTTGGGCCCGTCGTTGGACCGTCCGAAGCCATGGAGTTTCCGCTGCGGCTCCGCATTCCCCGCTGGTGCCCAAAGGCGATACTCACGATCAACGACGAGTCGCCGCGCGAACTCGCGCCGGGCGAGAAGTTCATCGAAATCCGCCGAACTTGGAAGCCCGGCGACGCGCTGACGCTCGACATGCCCATGCCGTGGCGGCTGGTTCGCGGCCATGCGATGCAGGAAGGAAAGGTCGCCCTGATGCGAGGCCCGGTTGTCTACTGCATCGGAACCGCCCAAAACGCCCAGTTGATTGAAAAATACCCTGAGCCGGGCCAGTTGGTGATCGACCCGGAATCACTCGGCGAGCCAGTCGCCGACACGTCGATTCGTCCCGACGGCCTAAAGGTCGTCGCCAGGGCTTGGCCGCCGGACGACGACCGCACAGGCCCCGCGCCGCTGACGGTCGTCCTCACCGAATTCGTCGACCCCAGCGGCATCGCCACGTATTTCCACGTCTCGGATCCAAGCCGAACCGTGGAAGACGAGTTGGCGGGCGGAAAGTAGACACGCGACACAGATTATCCCAAACGGACAATGCAGGTTATCCCGAAGGAATGCCGCAGAGTATCCCAACGGGACGATGCACATTATTCCGAAGCAACGATCCCGAGTATCCCGAAGGGATACGGATAAGATAGCCCAGGGTTGCCGCGCAGCGGCTACCCCGGGGTCACTGGTCCAAAGATACTCTCAACCCTGAAAGGGTTGCGCAGTGCATCGGCGCGCACGAACTCTACGGACCGGGTCGTCGGCGTGCTAACGCAAGGCTCAATCCACCCAGCACAAGCATCGTCAACACGCCCGGTTCCGGCACCGCCACCGGTTCGCCGGATAATACGCGGAAGTTCGTGAAGCGGGCATCGGCACCGCCCGAGGTCCACGCCTGTGCAAGCACCGCGTCGCTGCGCAGAAAGAACGCGGGGAAGAGCCAATCGCCGTTCCACTGGTTGGCGATGCCCGCGTAGGTCGCGGTTGCCGTGGGCGACGCGGCCCCCGCGCCGCCGACGCCCAGCGTCACGTCACCCGACGCCGCGTCGTACGCGGCAAAAAAACTGCCTGACGACTGCGCCGCCAGCAGAATCAGCTTCGGTGTTTGCGTGACGTCGTTGACGCGAGCGGCCGCTCCGAACACCGGGCTCAGCGCGAACGATCCATTCTGGCTTAGCAGAACGGCGCCGGCCGAGTTGGTCCCGCCGCGGTCCTCGCCGATGCCAAAGCCGATGGCCAACCCGCCGACGTTGCCCGACGTCTGGAACGCGAGGCTGAAGTCGATCGCGACCGTAAAGTCGGCGGCCGGTGAAAACGCATACCCGGCGGTCGACGCGGCGGCAGTGGGGCCGTCGACGCTTTGGTAACCGATATCCGTTCCCGACGCAACCGGCCCGTCGCCGGCCAGAAGCTGAACCTCCGTCGGCGAAATCACCAACGACGTGAAGTTCGGATCCGCCGGGTCTTCGACCCGCGTCCAATCGTTGAAATCGAGGATATCCGCGCGGATCGGCAATGCGGGCCCGGCCAGTAGCGCGATGGTCGAGAACGCGAGCAGCAAGGAGTTGTTCCATCTCATGGTGGTTCTCTCGAAACGAAGCGTGGCACGGTGTTTGCAAGGCGAGGCGGCCCCGCCCAATGGCCGATCGCGGGATGTTTTCATTCTTTCCGTCGCGACCGACAAGTCAAGACACTTATCGAGCCGACACACCCAATCCCCCGTTCTGGCACCTGTTTTCCGGACGATCGCGACTCAAGGACACATCGAGCGGCGAAGCACTTTGACGAGCCCAATTCTCGGAACAGGCAACACGCTCGACTGTTTTGTGCCCGTCATCCACTTCGTGACCGTGCCTGGGCCGCCACAGTCGCCTTTCGTGTTCGCAAGCCGACAACGACCCGTGAACGGTTACTCCTCGCAAAGCGTCACTCCACGACGTTCAACCGTCCGTCCAATCGAATGATCTGGCCCGGTTCCGTCTCCAATCGCGCCTCGCGGTCGCCGCAAGCCACGACAAGCGGGCTGCCTTGGAGCGACTTGATCGTCGCGCCGAGTAGTTTTCCGCCGTCCCACTCGATATCGACCTCGAACGCCCCGCGGGCACGCAGCCCCGTCACCCGGCCCTTCGGCCAAGCGGCCGGCAGCGCGGGCAGCAACTCGATCTTCCCGCCGTGCGATTGCACGAGCATCTCGGCCACCGCCGCCGTGCCGCCAAAATTCCCATCGATTTGAAACACCCGGCCGGGATGGAGTGCGTCCATGAGATTCGGAAACGTGTTCTGCCCGAGCAGCCGCTCCACATACCAATGCGACTGCTTGCTGTCGCGCAGCCGCGCGAAGAACACCGCCTTCCACGCATTGCTCCAACCGACGTCGCCGCCAAAGCCGCGCCGTTCGAGCGTCTTACGCGCCGCTTCGAAAAGTTCGGGTTGGCTCGCGTCGATCAGCGAGAACGGATGCAGCCCCAGCAGGTGCGAAACGTGCCGGTGTTCTGGCTCGGACTCTTCGTAGTCCTCGATCCACTCCTGAATCGTGCCATCGGCTCCGATCGTCATGGGCGGCAACTTGGCCAGCGCCGTCTCGAGCCGCTCGCGAAGCTCCGCGTCCTGGTCGAGAATCCGCGAGCCTTCGATCACCGCCTCGAAGACCACGCGGGCAAGCGTCGTGTGATAAGTCGATCCCCGCGTCATGCGCACCCTCTTGCCTGTCCTCGGATCGAGATAGGCATTCTCGGGCGACGTGGAAGGGACGATCACCATCCGCCCGTCCCGATCTTCGCGCAGATAGGCCAAGATGAACTCGGCGGCCCCACGAAGCACGGGATACGCCTTCTCTTCCAGAAACTCTCGGTCTCGCGAAAATTCCCAATGGTCCCAAAGCGTCATGGCCATCCACGCGCCGGCCAGCGGGTCGAGCACGGAGTTGGCGAATTGTGAGCCCTTGGTCGACGCGCTGGGCGTGCTGCGGCCGAAGGGATTCGTGGCCAAGTAGGCAAGCCAACCGTCGGTTTCATAAAGCCGACGCGCCGTGGTGCGTCCGCGCTCGGTCAACCGGGTGAACCAATCGATCAGCGGATCGAGCGTTTCGGCCAGATTGCACGCGTCGGCCGGCCAGTAGTTCATCTGCAGGTTGATGTTCAGGTGGTAGTCGGCCTCCCACGGTGCCCACATCTGGTCGTTCCAGAGACCTTGCAGATTCGCGGGCAATCGACCCGGCCGGCGCGAGCTGGACAACAGTAGATAGCGGCCGTATTGGAAGTAAAGGGCCGCCAGTCCCGGGTCGGCCGCGCCGTCGCGAACCGCCGCAACGCGTCGGTCGGTCGGCAAGCTGCCGTTTTCGGACGACCC
>DOEZ01000088.1 GCA_003532715.1 Planctomycetaceae bacterium | reverse complement strand
TTTTTCACAGCCGGGGGCGGCTGTGCTACAGCCGAAGGTGGCTGTGCTACAACCGGGGGCGGCTGTGCTACAACAGCCGGGGGCGGCTGTGCTACATTATGATCCGGAATGCGGCCGGGCCGGCGGTGGTCGAGAAGAAGCGGGCCGTCGCGGCAGGACCGGGGAACGCCGACGCATAGGCTTCCTGCCACTTGGCCAAAAAAACGCCCATTCGGGCCCGCTCGACCAGTGCCCAGACACTTCCGCCAAATCCCGCGCCGAAGGCGCTGGCTGCGTCGGCCCCGAGGCGTCGGGCGGCAGCGGCCAAAAACACGTTTTCGGGCACCTGGTTGCCTAGCAGCCGTTCGGCGGTGGCCTGGGACCGGTCGACCGCAGCGCCAAACGCCCGAATATCGCCCGCAGCCAGTGCGTCGCCCGCGATGGGCACGATCTGATTGCTTTCGGTGGCGAAGTGTTCGAGCCGGGCAAGCAGCATGTCGGGCTCGAAATCCGGATGTCGCGCGGTCTCGACGATGTCGCGCAGACGTTCGGCCGCCTCGGGCGAGCTTTCGAGGATCGATGCCAGGTGGGGCCGCTTGTCGCCGGTGGCCTCACGCCACAGCTCGACCAGGGCCGCAGCGATTTTCGAGGCGGCGTTGTAGCGGTGCATGGCCGCGCCGGTCTTCTCGGCCGCCACGCCCGAGTCGGCAATCGCGAAGCCGTGGGTCGGCGGAATGGGCACTGCCCGTTCAAAACGAACCGGGCAGTAGCTGTACTGGCTGACGTGGGCCGCCCGGCCGCACAAAATGGCCGTATGGTCCTCGCTGCCGCCGAAGGTGCCGACGCCCGACGCGCCGGCAAGCGTGCCGAATGTCTGACCGTTTTCGATCGTGCCGAGATAGCCCGCCAGATCGGTGAGATCGGCGATATTGGCCCGATACTCGGGCCGCTGGGCCAAGCGGTTCACGGCATCGAACGCCAGAAACATGCCGATCAGCAACGCACTGGAGCTGCTCATGCCGGCCGCCGGGGGAAGGTCGCTGGCGAAAGCAATCTCGGCGCCGCGCAATGGACCGGCGAAGTTTCGGGCAACGCGACGGGCGACCGTCATCGGGTAGTTCGCCCAATGGCCGGCCCGGGGGGTCAGGTCGGGATCGAGGGCGAATTCGACGGACGCGCCCGTTGCGGCGGCTCNNCGTCGCGAGCCGTCGCCACGATCGCGAAGCCCTGCTCGACGGCGAAGACCATCGTCCGACCGCCAGCGTAGTCGGTGTGTTTGCCGAGCACCTCGACGCGGCCGGGCACGAAGAAGGCGAATTGCTCGTTTGCCTCGGGCACCAGCTTGGCCGCCAGAGCGAAGAGACGAGCCTTGTCTGGGGCGTCCGCGCGACCGACGCCGGCCTTCTCGAGTGTCTGGGCAAGCCGCTCGACGTCCGCGAGCGAGCCCTTGTAATCAACGCCGTTCAAAGCCGGACCTCCACACCCGCGAGCTTTTCGCGAACGCTCGCGATGTCACGACGGCTTGTGATGTCGAGCACCAATTCGGAGGTCGTGACGACGCGGAAGGGCTCGCCGAACACGTCGATCGAGTGTTGCACGGCGTCGGTGATTTCGTATTCACCGCGTTTCGAAGGCTTGATTGCCCGGCATGCGTCGAAGATCGTCGCGCGGAACTGCCAGCAGTTCATGCTGATCCAGATGGGCCGCGGGAGGGCCTGCCAGGTTGCTTCGTCGGGCTTTTCGAGGATCGCCTTCAAACAGCCGTCTTCGAGTTTGCCGACGGCGAAGCTTCGCAGTCGTTCCTCGGGCAGATCGGCCCCGGCCGTCATGCTTTGCCAGTCGAACAACGCGACGCCCGAGCCGCCTTGTTCGCGAAGCGGGCGCAGCGCGCCGACCGGATAGTAGTTGTCGGAATTCAGGACCGCCACCGGATCGCCGTCGGCGAACGCCTCGGCGGCCAGAACCGCGTTGGCCGTCCCCTTTGGCTCCTCTTGGACGGCGAAATCGATGCTCAGGCGGTCGAGTTGGACTTCTTCGCCGTAGTAGCGGCGAATAACGTCGTGGTCGGGGCCGATCACCAGGCAGATTCGCCGATAGCCGGCGTCGCCCAACGCCGAGAGGACATAGTCCAGGAAGGGCCGATCGATCGGGATGAGGGCCTTGATGCCCGCCTCGGCCATGGCCTTTTCCTGGTCGCTCAGCGCCGCGCCGTCGTCCTGTTTTCGCATCCGGGTGCCAAGCCCCCGGGCAAGAATCACGGCTTTGTTGGTGATTTCGTTGGTCATTCGCCACTCCGAGGTCGAGTTGGTCAGATGGTTTGAGGACAAACCGGGTGTGAATCGTGCGATTATAGCACGTTGCGGGACGGGTGCAAACGTGGCTCGGAACCCGTGTGATGTTGCCTGCCTTCCGGGGTGGCATGGACGGCTTGTCCGTCCTTGCCGTCGATCGGTAGGTCGAATTGAACCGCCGAGACGCCGAGGCACTGAGAATTGGTTTGGGTGAACCCGGTTTTGCGTGCCGACTCTGGCCATGCTTGCGTGCGCGATCAGGCACGTCTGGCAATACCGTCAAGCAAAGACACGAATGCGCCCGACACCAGGGGTGGACAAGCCACCCCTGGCACCCTAGCGGTCGTTGGTATTGTAAGAACGTCTAGCAAGCCTGACTCGCGGCCGTTCGCGGTTGGGGGGCGACGATCACTACGGCGCCGGCCGCGATCAGGACGAGTCCAACCAGCGGCAGGAGGCAACTGAACGTCAACAGTCCGCCCAGGACGACCAGGGCGAATCCGCCGGGCCGGGTCGCGAACCAGCGGGCCGCGCGGGTCCGAACCAGCACGAGCAGCAGAACCAATCCGGCCAGGATGATCAGCACGTTACGGCCGCCGGCGATCAGATCGGCCGAAGCGGCTCGTCCCGCGACGGCCACTTCGCCGCGAGGAGTCGTGAAGAGAAACGTTCGGTAATAGGCTGTNNCCGCCGCGTCCGAGTTGCCGGCCACTCTCGTCGTCGGGCCGCTGGTCGGCGGAGGGGTCCGAAGGGGCCGGCGAAGGATTGAGCACCGGCCCATCTACCCTCAGCATATCCGAAACCTGTTTCTCGGACTTCTCCTCCTTGCCGCTGAGCCGCTGTTGGTAGCGAGACACCTTGCTTTGCGGGGCTTTCGGCTTTGCGGCACGCTGCTCTGCGGCCGGTGAGGCGGGGGCGGTAGACGCAGCCTCGGACCTCATTCCGAGCTCCACACCCAACTGGACGGGAGGAGCGGGGGCATCGCTCGGCTTGGCTTCGGCCGGCGGAGCCGGCTGCGTCGGCGGCGATGGCGTTCGAGCGGGCCGCTTCCCCGGAATCAGGCCCATTGGCGACGCCATTTCTTGCCCCTGTTGCTGATCGAGCGAATTGGCGGCGAACCATTTGGCGTCGAAGCCAACATCCGCCTTATCACCCGACGTGGGCGGGAGCCCCTTTTCTTCCACGCCCGCGAAGTTCTTGCCCGATTGCATCACAGTGCCTCTCGAGCGTTTGACCTGCTGTCCGACGACCTTTTCGTTCAGCAACGTTCGATTCGAGAGATCCACCGACTCCAGCGACTCCTTGGCGACGACTTCGGCTTGCTGCCGCGCCTCGCCGAGGGCCCGCATGGCGGATGCCTGCTGCTGCTGGACTTCCTGGCCTTGCCAAGCCGGCGACTCCTGGGCCTGGATTTGCTGGAAACTGTCCTCCATCGTTTGTATACTGTACGCGGCGCGCGCCTTGGCGAACTCATCGCCGCCGCGCATTGTCTCGCTCAGCCGCGCGACGACCTTCTCCTGATAGGCAAGCTGGCCGGCGGCCAGTTGGCCCTCGTGCTCGACGCGCCGCATCGTTCCGTCGAAGTCGAACCAACGATGGGTCGTCGGCAGATGCAGGCGAACCTGGCTTAACTCGGGTGTCAGGCTGACGTCGGGTTTCGGGTCGAGCGTGCGCGGCAGCGGAAAATCGACCTTCCCCGCCAGTCCGCCGATCGGCGACATCCGCCCGCCGTAGACGAGCACGACCTGATAGTCGAGTTCGCCTGCCGAGGTTTTGACCAGTGGAACGCGAACATGCCGCTCGTCGGCCGCGTTGATGTCCTTGATCGGCTTGACCGGCTCGCCGGCCACCTGGGCCGACCAGAGCCGCGCGCCGCGAGGCAGTTCGATGGGCAAGAACTGCTCGGTCGTATTGTCCATGTGATAGACGGTCCGCCCGCGATAGGCCCCGTTGGCATCGACCACCAGGTCGGTCTCCGCAAGGCCGATGCGCGCGCCGGCCGTGACGACCGCGTCGCGTTGGAACACCTTGAACGCCAGCGTTGGGTCTTTCGCGCCGGGTACGACCAGGTAGGCCCGCGTGATTCGTTCGCCCAGGAAGCCCGCGAGCGTCTTCCACTGCGACTGGGCGCGGCTGAGTGGCTCGAGGCCGGTCGTCCGGTCTTCGATGACCTCATCGCGTCCCGCGCTTTCGAGCGTGACGAATTGTCGCGACGTCGCGCCGGTGAGCACGACGGGGATGGGAACGGTCTGCAATTGGTCGTCGAGCAGACGGTCGTTCTCGATCAGCACGCGGAGCTGATCGATCACCTCGTCTTGAAGTTCAAGCGTAACGCGAACCGGCTCACCCGGTTGGGCCGGGGCGATGATCTTCCGGCGCAGCAGGGGAACGTTGACGCGCGCGTCGCGCATCCAATGAGGCAGAATGAACTCGACGCGGCGAATGCCGGCCTCGCGTATCGTGAAATCGAGCAGAATGGTCTCCTCGAGAGCCCGTTGGGTGACGCGAACGTTCGAGATGGTGGCGCACGACACGCGCGGCTCGCGGCGAGAGAGTACCAGCAGGCCGTCGTAATCGGGCGAGTCGAAATGCAGAGCCAGCCGCGTTAGTTCGCGTTGTTCGGGCCGAAGCCAGCCGAAAAGCCGCTGGAGCAAGACTGCTTCGCAGCCCTTGAGGTTCTTCGGCTTGACGTCGAACGACGGATCGACCTGAACGGCCAGATCGCCCTGCTGCTGTTCGATGCCGACGACTTCGAGCCGGGGCAAGCGGATGCCGTCGGAGTCGGCCTGGCCCGTGAACTTGCCGCGCAGCACGATCGGCACGCTGCCCTGTTGGCCGTCGGCGAAGAAGAGCGACAGCCGGCGACGGGCATCCTTTGCCTCCTTCGGCTCGTCGAGCGACCACTGGAAATTGCCCGGCGCGTCGAGCCCGCCGAACTCAAAATGTTCGGGCAGAAGCACCTCGACCGCGAAGATGGGCCGATGGCGGACTTCCAGGACGACCATGCTTTCGAGGGTTCGCGACTCGTCGGAGAGTTTCAAGACCGATCGGACGTCGGCCCGGACGGCTGCCCGGATGGGCGCGGCGCTGAACTGGATCGAAAACGGGACCGCAGCGAACTGGTACGCCTCGTAGGGCCGCAATCCCAATGGATTGTCGAGTGACGAGGCGCCTTCCTTCTTTGGATCGGGCAGAACGAAATCGGTCCGCCCGACCGACTGGGTCGCGACCGTGCGGACGTCCAACAGCGGGCTGCGCCGGATCGACACGCGCCCGCTTTCGATGGCTGCCCCCTCGATGGTCACGTTGGGCACGACGAACGACGCCGGGGGCCCGGCGCGGTGCAATCGGAGCGAAAACCGCTCGGTGTCGCGCGCTGGTTTGAGCAGCGTAATTTCGATCCGCTGTCCCTTGTCCGATCGGGTCGCCGTCCAGCCCCGGACGTTCGGCCCAACGATGTTTTCGACGAGATAATCGGCGGGCAATCCGAGCGCGAACCCTTCGCGCTGGTCGCGGCGGAAGTCGAGCACGATGTCCCAATCCAACCGGAGGGCGTCTTCCTGAATGTCGAACACGGCCTCGCTTCGAGCGGTCAGGCTGTGTTGCACCTCGGCGCGTGACAGCCTCGGCCGCCATTGGACGGCAAGCTCGCCGTCTTGACGCAGCACGGTCTCGATCCGCTCGTCCGCCGACTTGGTCTCGAAACTCCGCCGATCGGCCGTTTGGCCAAGCAGCACGTCGGTTTCGGCCGCCGGAACGGTCAGCGCGAGCGACGACGCGGCAGCCGCGGGAAGCAGGCCCGAGGCCGCATGCCAGCCGCCTTGCCGTCGCAACGGGAGCCGGACCTTCAACGCCAGTTCAAACCGCCCCTCGCCCGGAACGTGCAAGAGCAAGATGGCCGAATCGACGGCCGGGCCGGCCGACTGGGCTTGTTGGGGCATGTTGCGGCGCGGAAGAGGCTCGGGCCGGGTTACGCTCAGCCGAGCCGGTTTGCCGTTTAATTGCGCGTCGGCAAGGACTCCGCCGCCAAGCCGCAACGGAACGGTTGCCCCGGACGCTTTGTAGACGACGATCTGGACGACGCCTTCGAGCAGCAAGTCCTTGCCGTCGGCCAACCGAGTCGTGTACGACGCGCCGGCCAAGGCGAAGTCTCGCGGCGCGGCCGGTTTTTTCGACCGCTCGGGATGAGCCCGATTCCACAGTTCGACGTACTTGTCGTACGGCACGAAACACCGATTGGCCGCTTCGACGCCGTCGAGCGCGTCGGG
>DOEZ01000013.1 GCA_003532715.1 Planctomycetaceae bacterium | reverse complement strand
CCTACAAGGTTTGCCGCATGGTAGCCGAGCAGCGCGTGCGGACTTGCACCTACAAAGTGTGCAAGGTCGTCCGCGAGTGCCATCAGAAGCAGGTTCCCTACAAGGTCTGCCGGATGGTTGCTCAGCAATGCACGCGGACGGTGCCCTACACGGTCTGCAAGCCGGTTCACTACACGAAGACGGTCCACTGCACGCAGTTGGTTGCGAAGCAGGTTCCGTACACCGTGACCCGCTGCGTCCCCCGCGTCGTGTGCAAGCAGGTGCCCGTGCAGGTTTGTGTCCCGGTCGTGGAATGCTGCGAACCGGTAAAGGCTTGTGCTCCGGCGGCGTGCGAGCCGGCCGGCTGCAACTAACGGTGCGTTGGTCCTAAGGCCACTCCTGGCCCATAGCAGGAGCGGGCCTGGTCGAAAAACCGCGGCGGCCCGATCCGTCCAAAGGATCGGGCCGCTGTTATTTCTTGGCGCTCGTGATGATCGGCCGCACGAGAGGTCCGCTGCCCGCGCGGCGGCGCGGTTTCGTTCGGCCGACGCGACCGTTGCCTGGTCTTTGGCCGGGCACGGTCGCAATATGGTGTCACGGGGCGAGCAAAACCGGTCACGTAACAGCCAAACGCGCCCACCGGCCCGATGGGCCATTCGGCCAACGGGCCGCCGAGCGGATGCGAGGTGTTTCGAGAAGAAACCCCGGCGAAGATCGAGCAAGGGCTCGAAGAGGCGCGAATCCACCGGGATCTGGTCGAAGAGCACGGCGACCGAGCCCCGAGCTATTACGGCACGCGGCGATTCATCACCCGGCTTCGGCATGGAACGGCGTCGCAATCGTTCGATCCATTGGCGCTCCATGCTCTTAACAAGCGTCACACCGCGGGTCGCGCCGCTCGCGGAATCATTTGACGCGGGACCGTTCGTGAGCTACGTATTATATGGAGGCGAATTGCGTTTCGCCCCCGTGCGGATGAATAACTTTACCAATAGCGGGGTCTGTTCGTCCGTCCGTAAAGGAGCATCGCTTGCGAGTCGCGCGGTTCGGCGTGGTGATCGGTGACCACAACCGGGCCAGCCATCGACATGCTCCGACCGGCCGGACGACTCAAACCGAAACGGCAAACCGATCGCGAGGTCGGGGCGCAAAGCCATGGAACTCGGCGACGAGTCCGCCAGGCTGCCGAAGTTTGCAACCTTGCCCCAAGGAGGTTGCCATGTCGGCTTGCCGTATCTCCGATCGGTTCCTGTCGCGGTTTCTTCCCGGTTTCCGGTCGGTCGGAAGTTGCCAGTTCTGGCGATCGGCGCCGGCCTTTACGGCAACGCCCAGCTTTCGACGCCTCCTGGTTCTGGCGGCGGCGACCGCTTCGTCCGAAGTCGCTTCACCCGACGAGGAGCCAGCGGGCGACCTTCCCGAGCCCGTCGTTCGACGAACCAGCGATGCGAGTCTCGCGCCTGGTCCAAGGACAGACTTCGCGGATTCGCGATGGGACGAGCCGCCATTCGAACCCTGGACCACCCTGCTGGCGCGCGACTGGGCGTGCGAGACGAACTGACCTCGCGAAACGACCAACGATGACTTCGTGGAATGCGTGAAGCCAGACCGGACGCCGCTTCACGCCGTTATGCGCCACGTTGAACTGCCCATCACTCTGACGTCGCTTTTCCTGTTCGATCCAAGACAATGGAGGTCCCTGGGCAACGCTACTCGTTTTCCTCGGCCATCCAGGTGAAGTGCTCCTTGCCGATTGGGTGGACTGACGTTTGCTTGCGCCCCGAAACACGCGACGTTTCAATGCCAAGGCGGGGCTTTGATTGTCCCGGTTTGGGTTGAACTAGTGCTTTGTCAAGAGTAGGATTTGGGGTTAGTGTTCGGTCAAGTGCCAGATTCTGTGGGTTTTCCGTCGTTGGCAATCCCAACATCTAACGCTGACAAAGCACTAGGGCAGACATGTGTGTAACAACGAGGGATCATCCCCCGGCTTTGCGATCCCAAGAAACGATCAAGCGGCTGCTTACCTTCTGGCAAGTAGCCGCTTGTCTTTTTGAATCGGTTACAGTGTCGAGATTCTCATCCCGGCGCGGACAAGAGAGGTTGAAGTGTACGGGACGCCGCGAGCATTTCGTCTACGCCGATCGTCAACCGTCGACAGCTTCATTACGTCCGATGCCGGGCCGAATCCTCACCGTCTCTTCGAGAGAATGCCTTCCCCACTCGGGACATCCCCTCTTCACACGTCACAGTCACTTACTTTCCGCAGCAGGCGGGGGTGCAGGCCTGGGGCGCTTCGCAGCAAGCGGGCTCGCAGCAGGTTGTCTCGCAGCACGAGACTTTGCAGCACGCCAGCTTCGCCTTCAGGCGAGCAAACAGGCCGCATCGCGGCTTGCAGCAAGGATCGCAGCAGGTCGGTTCGCAGCACGCCGGCTCGCAAGCGGCCGGGGCACATGCCGGCTCACAAGCAGCCGGAGCACAGGTCTGCGGCGCTTCGCAACAAGCCGGCTCACAACAAGCCGGGGCGCAGCAGCGGTGGCCCAAAATGCCGAACAGACCGGCTTGAGCCGAGGTGGCGCTGAACAGGACGGCTACGGCCGCCAACGCCAGCACCGGAAGATAGAAACGACGGTTCATGGGAGGTACTCCTATAGAGGAACCAAAAGGGACACACAAGAATGTGAACGGGAAGTTCTTGCGCTGATCCTACGGTCTGCTATCGACGACCAAAACGGATATTTTTTAGCCAGACCTCCCAGATAAGCCACGGTTCTTAAACTGCGCAGCCGTTTGTAACGAGCGATGCGGTTGTGACGAAACAATCGACTATTCACACGCACCAGTAACCGAATGGTCCACGTAGATCCCCGCAACATGGTGTAACGCCATATACTCCTCAAACCGCCGCACCGTGCGAAACCAGCCCCGACCTCGAAATCGCTATAAGATAGCGACCCCGATTCTTCGCCTCTAATGTCTCGCCGACTCAATATCAAGGAGCCGCCGTTTGAGAGCCAACCCCCCTGGAGCAGTGAATCCTCCAAGCTGGCCACCCGATCCGACCACACGGTGGCATGGCACAACGATGGGCGTCAGGTTCAATGCCATGAAGTTGCCGACGGCCCGCGCGGCGCCAGGTCGCCCCACGGCCGCCGCCAGTTCTCCATAAGTCTGGGTTTGTCCAACGGGAATACGGCGGCATTGCTCGAAGACCTGTCGACCAAGGGGGGTCAGATACGACGTGTCAACGGCCAGATCGCAAAAATCATCAGGCTCGCCGTCGAAATACGCCTGAATCCGGGCAGCCACCGAATCGGCGAAAAGCACGTCGCGCTCGCCGTGGACCTTTTCCCGTGTCTTGCCCAACCGGCCCGTCAGCACGTCAGGGTATTCGGAACCAATAACACGAATCGCGGCCAACTGGGTGCGATGAGCCGGCGAAACCCGAAGAATCGTCGAACCATCGAGAACAAGGCCCACCCAGCCGCAGCACGTGTCGAACGAAATCAGATCGAGGGCCGGCATCGTAGGGAAACCTTTTCGTGAAACGTCAAAACGTCTTCAAAACGTCTGCCAACGGCAGTGCGCCGTGGCTTCCATTATTCCTGAAAGCGCTACCAGAAACAACAAATCAGACCATGCCACACCTTTGGGGGTTTTGCGTCACGGGCTTTGACACTTCAGGTACGATCACCCTATACTAATCCTGTTCGCATGGTCAACTCAAGGAATCGTCTGAATGAATCGCTACACCTCCCTATGTGACGACTTCTACGTCAACATGAATCTGAGCACCGAAATGGAGCTGCCGACCAACCGGGAGACGATTCTGCATTTCTTCGAACGGGTGCAGAAAACCTACCCCACAATGCGGAACTTCTACTGCCGCGAACGCGGGGATTTCGTCCTCGAAGAGGACAAGGACCGGGGCGATTACCGCTGGGCCACGATCGAAAGCCGTCGGGTTTGCTCGGGACACGTCAATCCGGAGTCGATCCAAGATGCCATCGATCAGCATCAATTGATCCTCGATTTGGCGCCCTACATGCTTTCGGTCAGCCCGCTGGATTGCGAAGCGCTCGACCTGTTGTTTGGCTTCGACTTCTCCTATCGAGGCAATCACAACGAACTGGTGGCCGAAGCGTTGGGGGTCAGCCCCGCGCTCGAACGATTGGCCGAAATCCCCGGTGCGTCGATCATCAACCACGAACCGTCGCTCACCGTCGCGCTCGACGAAGACTGCCGGACGCAATGCCGGCTGAGTGTCGAGACGCGGACCAGCGCCTACCAGGTTCGGACGGGCGATTACTCCGAAGAGCAACTGAGCGTCTATGTGACCGCCCGACAGTACGGAAGCCTCGGCCCCGATAGCTCGTTCGGCGTCGTGCTCCAGAATCTCGGCCGGGTGTGCGACGAGATGCTCGACAATTGGGTCATCGCCAACGTGCTCGACCCGATCAAACGGACCATCAATCTGCGGCAGAGTCTGTAGGGCCGATCGCCGCAAGAACGCGCCGGGCGGACCAATCGCGACGCCCCCCACACTAACCCGAAGCGCAAGCGAGGGGCGTGTAGCGACTTCCCGTCCACCACGACGTCGCCTCACACGCACCGCACCGCAGCGAAATCGCCGCCTCGCGAATCCTCCAGGCACTCTCCCGACTCCACCGCCCCCCCCACTCTAGCAGAAGCACATATCACCGCCAGGAGTACACCACTCGCCACTACACGCGACCGGTTTACGCCGAACAAGAAGTATTACGCATCTATTACACAACCGGCACATAGTCGCCAGCGACTCAATGGCGAAATCTACTATAATTCCACGGATCAACGGGGCCGCCTAGCTGCAAGGCAACGACAAAGCCTCTCGATAGGAACACGTAAGAGCAATGATTCAACAAGCCAACCCGCAACTGCCGGTTTTGTCCGCTTCCGATCCCTCCTCGCCCGTCCATCCGCTGGGCCGGCGCGCCAAGGTTCTGCTCACCAGCGTCTTCGGACCCTACGCCCAAGACGACGAATTCGGCTCGCGGGTAATGAACCCGATGGAACTCTACCACAACCAGGTGACGCGAACCCAAGGGCCGTTTTCGCTTCGGATGTTCCACCGCAGTTGGGGACTGATGCTCATTCAGGCCAACATCGACGCTCCGTGCGTCGTGCTCGACTTCCCCGTCCTCGATCGGTTTGTCCAGGAATTGCGCGAAAATCGCTATGACGTGATCGGAATTTCGAGCATTATTCCGAACCTGGGCAAGGTCAAGAAGATGTGTGAGTTGATTCGCCAATATCAACCGCACGCGACGATCGTCGTCGGCGGGCACGTGGCCAACCTCCCCGACCTGCCGCAACGAATCGACGCCGACCACTGCGTCAAGGGCGAGGGCGTGCGATGGTTCCGCCGATTCCTCGGCGAAGACGAGAATCGTCCCATTCGCCACCCGCTGATCAAGTCGGGCATTGGCACGCGCACCGCGGGCATCACGGTCAAGGAAGGGCCGGGCGACGTCGCCGCCACGGTCATCCCCTCGGTCGGCTGCCCGTTGGGCTGCAACTTCTGCTCCACCTCGGCCATGTTCGGCGGGAAAGGCAAATTCATCAACTTCTACGAGACGGGCGACGAGCTGTTCCACGTTATGTGCCAGATGGAAGAACAGATGCAGTCGCGATCGTTCTTCATGATGGACGAGAACTTCCTGCTGCACCAAAACCGCGCCCGGCGGCTTCTGGAACTGATGCGCGAGCACGACAAGGCATGGTCGCTGGACGTCTTCAGTTCGGCGAACGTCCTGCGAAAATACTCCATGGACGAACTGCTCGGGCTGGGCATCTCCTGGGTGTGGATGGGTATGGAAGGCAAGGAAAGCCAGTACACCAAGCTCCACGGAATCGACGTCCACGAACTGGTCAAGGAGCTTCAGGCCAACGGCATCCGCGTTCTCGGCTCGACCATCATCGGGCTCGAGAACCACACGCCCGACAACATCGACGAGGCGATCGACTACGCCGCGAGCTACGCAACCGATTTTCACCAGTTCATGCTCTACACGCCGATTGCCGGCACGCCGCTCCATGCCGAACTGACGGCCAAGGGCCTGATGAAGGACGACAGCGAGTTCTGCCACGGCGACATCCACGGCCAACTGGTCTTCAACTACCGCCACCCGCACATCAAGAACGGCCAAGAAGGCGAGTTCATGATTCGAGCGTTCGACCGCGACTTCGCCGTCAACGGGCCCAGCACGGCGCGGATCGTCCGGACGACTCTGGCGGGCTGGAAACGCCATAAGAATAATCCCGACCGCCGCATCGCGCGACGCATCGCGTGGGACGCTCGCGAGTTGGCTACGACCTTTTCGGCCCTGGTCGGCACGGCCCGGCGATACTACCGCGACAACCCGGTCATGTGGGCGAAGATGGATGCGTTGCTCAAGGAACTCCACGCCGAATTCGGTTGGAAGTCGCGGTTCTTTTCGACCGTCGGTTCTTGGTACGTCATGCCGAAGATCCGCCGCGAGGAGAAGCGGCTTGCCGAGGGCTGGACCTACGAACCGCCCACGTTCTATGAGCGCAACGAGCACTGCACCGACCGCCCCGAGTTGCCCACGTGCCGCGCGTGCAAACCGCTCAACCGGCCCGTCGAGCCCACCGCGACCGAACCGCCTCGACCGGCGTTTCGAAAACCGGCAGCAACGCCCGAACCAAGCAGCTCGGCCCTAGTCGGCTAGATGTAAGGTGGGGCGACGAAAGTCGCCTTTCGCTCCGCGAAAGTAGCGTGGATGCGGCGTCCTGGATGCCATGGACGGCTTGTCCGTCCTTGCCGTTCCTGGCTCGCCGATTCGCTGTCCATTTCTGTCGCCCGGTTCCGATGGTCCGCATCCCCGTCCCAGAGGGACGCCCGACAATTGTCCAGCGACTGATCGCTGGGTCCGCAAGCCCCCATCCATCTCTCTTTGCCCCGGAGGAGCCAGTGACAATTGCCCAGCGATTTATCGCTGGGTCAGCCGATCGAGTCCTTTCAACCGTCCCTCCGGGACGGACCTCTCAAAAAAATCCATCGACTTCCCAGCGATAAATCGCTGGGCTATTCTCAAACGACCCTACGAGTCGAACAACCTTGGCTTGCCCCGAAGGGACGCTCGACAATTGCCCAGCGATCAATTTGTTGCTGGGTCCGCAAGCCCTCATCCAACTCTCTTTGCCCCGGAGGGGCCGGTGACAATTGCCCAGCGATTTATCGCTGGGTCTGCTGTCTCCATCCATTCCTTTTTCGTCCCGGAGGGACGACCGAACGTCAACCCCACGGACATCGTCATTGGTCGACGAGAAATGTCCGGTGAACACAATGCTCGCCGCACAGATAGACCCCATGTTCGCCCTCGTGGACGATTCTCCTCTGCGCAGATCCCGTCATGGCGAGTGCCATCCCCAACCAGCCGTTTCGATGCGTGCGAGCCGCTCTTTGGTCGGTCGCGACTAACTGCACATCTGTATATATCACCTAAAACCTGGCGTCAAGAACTCCGACAGAAGAATCGATCGATGTCCGAAAGTTTCTGCCCTCGCCCCGTGCCGATACCGAGAATGATGGATTGTCTCATCGAGGTTGTACATTCGGGATGACCGTGTGTCGGTTCAGGCAAGACGACTCGAGGGCTCTCATTGCCGTGCGACGGTTCAGCGGCGCACCTTTAGTCCTGGTATTGCTTTCCTGAGGTCCGCAATACCGGCATCCGTCACTTTGCTGCGATCGCTCAAGACCAGGAACTTCAGTTTCGACAGGCCGCTTAAGTGGCGAAGCCCCTCGTCCGTGATATTCGGGCTTGTGATCCGCAAATCTTTGAGCCTCGCGAGTCCCTTGAGGCTTTCCATCCCCGCGTCCGTGATCCTGTCGCCCCAGATCGAGAGGAATTCGAGATTCCGAAGCTCGCCAACGTGTTTCAAACCGGCATCCGAAGTATTGCCGTGTCCGAGCATCAACCAAGTGAGTTGCCCCATATGCCGCAACGCGATTAGCCCCTCATCGCTCACTTGGGTATCCATGATTCTAATGCGCGTCACTTGCGTCAACTCGGCAAGTTGTCGAAGGCCAGCGTCATCAAGTCGCGTGTCGGACAGGCCGATCGAACGAAGCTCGGGCAGTGATTTGAGATGCTCAAGTGCGGAATCGTCGACAGGCGTCTCGTCCAGACTCAGGGAGTTGAGTTGCTTCAACTGTTTCAAGTGTCGCAGGCCAGGCCCTCGCACTTTCGTCTGCGACAGGTCCAGTCTCTCGAGACAGGTGAGCGACTCGAGATGCTCCAAACCGGCGTCGGTGATGCCGGTACCGAGGAGTCCCAAATCCCTGAGTCGTTTCAGACCGCTGAGATGCTTCAGTCCACGATCCTTCACTCCTTCGCACGAGGCAAGGTCCAGCAGTTCAAGCTCCGCGAGACCTTCGACGTGCTTCAAACCGGCGTCGGTAACGTTGGTGAAGCCGATGTTGAGTTCCTCGAGCCGTGTCAATCCCGCCACGTACTTCATCTCCGCATCGGTCAGAGTGGACCCCGAAATATTCGCTCGTCGCAGATGAACAAGATCTCGCAAAGGTTCCAGACGTTTGCCATTGACGATGCGGCAGGAGACGTCCACGGCGATCACGTGATTGCCCAGCGGGCCTCCCGTGCCCCGCCAGATCATTCCGAGCCGAGACATCTTCTCGGCCGCAACATCCTCCGGCGTGCGTGTACCATCTGGCGAAGCGCCCAACAACAATAGGTGCATCGCCAACGCGGCAATTGAGACGTAACTCATGGCTTTCCAATCCCCAACCAGAAGTGGCCCTTTCTTGGACTAGTAATCAATCCAGCCCCCATGATACAACATCATCCCATCCAATCCCATCGTCGCCCCGCGGGCGAGTCTCCCGACCATCGAAAGCCCCCTACACCCATGCCTCCACTCAATCACCAGAACCTTGCACGCCGCCGCGTCTCCGCGTGCCAAATTCCCAAAACCCCAAACCCCGCCCCCCTCACCAGGCAGGGGTTTTGCAACAACCCCCCCAAAAAACGTTTGGCAACTTACGCAAAACCGTCTGATTCACAACCCTTTCGCCTGCAAAGACTTCAGGCCCACTGTCCATGACGCAACTCGAACGCAACAATAGAAGGGTTGTTGCATGTTGCGTACTACCGAAAAGCACCTTACTCAAGAGCCGACGGTGCGCTTTGCTCCAAATTGAACCAGAACCGGTGTCGTTGACATGCTCTCCGCGATCATTGCAATACTGATCGGCCTGACCGTCCTGGTAATCGGCGGCGAACTGCTGGTTCGCGGTGCGTCGCGCCTGGCCGGGCTGGCGGGCGTCTCGCCCTTGGTCATCGGGCTCACCGTCGTCGCCTTCGGCACCAGCGCGCCCGAACTGGCCGTGTCGCTTCAGGCAAGTGTCGCCGGCCGGACCGACATCGCGATCGGCAACGTCGTCGGCAGCAACATCTTCAACGTGCTTTTGATCCTTGGCCTCTCGGCCCTGGTCGCGCCGCTTGTCGTGTCGAGCCGGCTGATCCGGGTGGACGTCCCCTTGATGATCGCCGCGTCGGCCGCCATGTTTCTTCTCGGCCTCGACGGAAACTTCGGCCGCGTCGACGGCGTTGTCCTGTTCCTCGGCTTGCTGGGCTACGTCGGCTGGTCCGTCCACGAAAGCCGTCGCGAAACGGCCGCCGTCCAGCAACAATTCGAGCGAGAGTTCGCCGCGCCAAGGAAAAAAACCGGTTCTCAGATCCTCGTTCAGACGGCCCTGATCCTGGGCGGCTTGGTGTTGCTCACCCTCGGCGCGAGGCAGCTTGTCGACGGCTCAGTGGCAATCGCCCGCTTGTTGGGCATGAGTGAACTGCTGATCGGGCTGACCATTGTCGCGGCCGGCACGTCGTTGCCCGAACTGGCCACCTCCGTCTTGGCCGCTTTCAAGGGCGAGCGCGATATCGCCGTCGGCAACATCGTCGGCAGCAACATCTTCAACATCATGTGCGTGCTGGGCTTGTCGGCGGCCGTCTCGCCTGGCGGCCTTGACGTCTCGCCGGCGGCTCTGCGCCTCGATATCACCGTCATGATGGCCGTGGCGCTGGCCTGCCTGCCGATCTTCTTCACCGGCCACCTGATTGCCCGATGGGAAGGCGTGCTATTTCTGGCGTACTACTTTGCGTATATGGCCTACCTGATCCTGGCCGTCACGAACGAAGCCGTCAGCCGCACGTTCGGCGGAATCATGCTCGGCTTTGTCGTCCCCTTGACCGCCGTCACGCTGGCGGTCGGCGTGGTCCGGGCCATCCGGTCGTCCTCCCGCCGCAACGGCTGAGTCGACCGACGCATCGCCCCTCGCATGTCGTTTGCGCAACAGGCTTGCGGCATAGACGCCGCAGATCAAAAACATCAGCGCGCCGATCGTGGCGAACAGGGTTGGATAGGGCGGCAGACCAAGCGGTTTGCTGAAGCGGAGCAAACCGCCCGCAAGAGGCGATCCGACAAGCACGCCCACGTCGTAGGCCGCCAGAATGAGCATGGTGCCCAGCCCGCGACAGTTTTCGGGAAACGAGAGCGTACTGGCCGCTATGGTTGGAGGAAACACCAGCGCATGAGCGAATCCGAGAATGGAAGCCGGAATGACCAACTGCCACGCCGTCTCGACCAGCAGGAACGACATCATCCCCGTGGCCAGAAGTCCCAAACCCAGAAGGATCACCGGCGCCAGCCCAAACCGTTCGGGAAACCGCCGCGCACTGATTCGAGTCATCAGCGCCACACCGGCATAAACCCCGAAGAAGGTCGCCATGTTTGTAATCCCAAGTTCCGCGGTGAAGGGCCGCAAGAACGTGCTGGGAAGGTTCAAAACGATGCCGGTCGCAACACCGACCATGAGGACAAACCGAGGACTGTACCGCCACAGTAGCCTTGCCATCGAGCCGGAAGCCTGGTTGTTCGCCGGACGAACCGTACCGCGAGTGGCCATCCAGCAGAAGAAAATGGCCACCAGCGTCAAGGAGCCGCTCGTGACAAACAGCCGCGTGATGTAGGCCGAGCCGGTCGCGCTGCGGGCGAGCACGTCGCCCAGATAGTTGCCCACGGCCATGGCCGCGAAACCCGAAGCACCCAGCGTGCCGACAATTTCGGCCAACCGTGCCCTGGGAGCGCGCCCGCCGGCCCAGGTCAAGCCCGAACCAAAAACCCCTGCGATTGCCGACGCGAGGAGAATTCGCAGCGCGTAGATCCCCGGACCGTGGCACGATCTGACCAGCAAGTGGCTGAAGCAGACCAGCGACAGTGCCGCCAGCGAAGCAAGCCAAACGGTTCGCGCGCCATGGCGGTCGACGGCCTGCCCCATGAAGAACCG
>DOEZ01000497.1 GCA_003532715.1 Planctomycetaceae bacterium | reverse complement strand
CATCGGTCTACGGAACCGAAGGTTACTGGTTCGAGTCCAGTGGGGTGTACTGCTCGGCGTATCCCGAGCCGGTTTGACAGCTCGCAAGGGCAGTTTAGAATAGAGCATTAGCCGGGCGCATAGCTCAGTTGGTTTAGAGCGCGTCCCTGATAAGGACGAGGTCCGAGGTTCGAATCCTCGTGCGCCCACTTCCAAGCCCCGTCGCAGCAACCAGTTGCGACGGGGCTTTTTCTATTGGGCGGCTTGGGAGTTCCAACAACGCCGAAAATAATCCTCTACCCATGACCCCGAAATGTGGTATAAATCGACGGGGTTGTTTCGCAAAACGGCTCATTGCGTGCGAAGGAAATCACGCCGAACCGGTCTCATTTTCAAGGAGAAGACGTCATGAAACTTCGGATTTCGCTACTATTGCTGGTCGCGTTGTTTCTCGGGCTTTGGCTGGCCGGTCCGGTTGCGCCGACAGCCCAGGCCGACACCGGGCGAATCGTCATCTACCGGGTTCCGCCGATCTATCATTGGCCCCCGCTGTCCCCCCCTCCACCCCCCATCTACAACTGGCAGCACACCCAGGCGCAGAACCAGTCGCAGATTCAATCCGGCAATACGAACGTCAATTCGCCGACCTCGAACGTCAACTCCAATAACCAACTGATCAACCAGAACCTCGGCACCCAAATCTCGATAAACGGCGCGACGATGCCGACGCCGACCCAGTTTCTAGCGGAAGGCAAGAGCTTCAGCTTCAACGAACCACGACAAAACGGCGTCATCGCCTGGAACGGCAAGGAGCAGATCCTCATCCTTTCGACCGACGAAAACAGCACCGTCGCCGGCGGCGGGGCGACCCTGAGCGTCCTCCCCCTGCCTGGCAAGCCGATCTCGGTGCTGCCCGCCTCGACCAAGGCGTTCGACGACGCGACCGCGATGATCAAAAAGAAGCTCAGCACGATCGCCAAGGGAACAGTGCTGCTCGAGGCAAAGATCGGCACCCACAACATCTTCATCTGGAAGCTCGATAGTCCCGACGACTTCGCCAACCAGGTTCGCGCCTACATCAAGGAAAAGTACGACGGCAAGGCCGACGCAGTGGTCACCGAAGACGCCGAGAAGGTGATCAAACAGTACTTCGAACAAGGTTTTCGCTACTTCGCGTTCGACGTGTCCTTCATGCCCGACAAGCCCGAGACCAAGGTGGCGATCGCCTATCGTTTTGAGTCGCCCTACGTCTACTATCCGCTGGTCATCAGCCGGATTGGCGGCGAGGGAAAGACTCGCGTGACGCTGGCCGTCTTCACCCCCGGCTTGCTGCGCCATTTCAAGGGACTTCGCCACGAGAAGGTCGAGGTCTTCGGCGATAAGTCGGTCGACCTGACGGCGGCCGATCTCGAACCGATCGACGCCGAAATGGCCAAACTCATGGGAACGGAGACGTTCAAGGGCCGCATTTTCGAGATATCGGGCCAAATCAACGCCTTCGAAGGCGACCTGATGGCCTGGTAAGGAGCCCTCGCATGATCCGCGCGGTTATTCGCCTTTGTGTTGTTCTGTCGATCTGCCTGTTCTGCGCGACGGCCCATGCCCAGCGGATCTACGTCATGGCCATCGCCGACACGTCGGAGAAGAGCGGGCTGTCGTTTTCGACCGGCCCCGACTTGCAGTACATCTTCGACGCCTTCTACGGCAACGTGCCCGGCGGGCAACTCGTGACCTACAACAACCCGATGGCCGATTTCGCCGACGGTTCGAGCGTGAACCTGAAGAATCCGTGGGAAGGGCCCGACGTCCGGTTCGACCTGGTCGACATGAAGAACAAGATTCTTCAGGCGATCGACGCATGTCCGGCCGGCCCGAACGACACGATCTTCCTCTTCTACACGGGCCACGGAGCGTACGACGACGAGGGGCATTTCCTGGTGATGCCCGACGGCGAGACCCGGCTCCATCGCAAGACAATCCTAGAACGAATGGCCCTCAAGCGTCCGCGATTGGCCATACTGATCACCGATAGCTGCAACTTGCAGGTTCCCTCGGGCATGGGGCCCGCGCCGTCGGCAAGGATGATTCCACCCGAGCAGATGCCGCCCCTGTTCGAAACGCTGTTCATTCGTTCGCACGGCGTGGTCGACATCAACTCGTCGAGCGAAGGCGAGGTGTCGATCGGAGCGATCGGCGGCGGGCTGCTGACCCTTTCGCTTGCCTACATGGGCAATCAGCCCGACTTCAAGCCGCGTCCGGGCTTCACGCGGCCCCGGCGAAGCGAATTCGACGCGCCCCCGAGCGACGCAGTCATTCCGGCCGTCGATCATACGATGGCCATGGCGGAGTACTTTGGCGCGATGGTCGAACACGGCATGCACGGGAACTTCGACCCGGCATTGCCGCCGTTCGGCATCCTGTTCGACTATCGCGATCAGAACTTGAATTGGGAGGCCGTTCGCGGGCTGCTCACCACAAAAATCGACACGCTGTTCAAGTCGGTGGCGCCGAAAGGTTGGGACACCGAAAAAGGCAAACAGACGACCCAGACGCCCCGATTCTACAGTCTGCCGAAGACCGAAGGGGGCACGTCGCGGCCCGTCACGCCCACGCGAGAGCAAGGCGGCCAAACTGGGCCGGGGCTGGGGCCAGGTCCGGGGCCAGGACCGGGGCCGGTCGATGTCGGACAGACCCAACCGGGACCGGGACCGGGGCCGATCCAGCCGTCCGGCCAAGGCCAACCGCGTTGGAGTCGGCCCGTCTATCGGCCCGAGGTCGGCGACCACATCATCGAAGTCAACGGCCGGGCGCTCCGGAATCTGAACGATTACTTCCACGCCGTGAAGTCGTCGCCGGCAAGCATGACCTTTGTGCTCTGGGAAGCGCGAACCGGAAAGACGTTTCTGATGCAAGCCGACTTGAACCCGCCCGGCGCGAATAGCCGGTTCGGCGTCGGCGCGAGTGATTCGCCGGGCAGGGGCGTGCGGGTCGAGTACGTCATGCAGGGCTACCCGGGCACGCGCTGCCGATTGGCGCAATAAGATGGGCTCGGCCTCCCCAACATGGGACGGCTCTGGCATGGCAGGAGGTGATGCACGTCAACGGAGCGGGCCGGCTCTCGCTGTCCTTCGAGAACCGGCCCGGGGCACAACACTCCCGTGCAAGGGCAATAAGGTTCGATTTTTTGACGAGAACGTCTATCGTCGCCGTCGAGAGCACGGCATGCCAAGAAGAACGGCGAAGAGTAGAAAGGCACGTATGAAAAACGCATGCTGTCGCGTATTCGCGGAAGACACCGCGACGGCACATCGCATGTTCGTCAAGAGCAAGTCTGTTCGCAATCGGCTGCGAATGCAAACCAATGTTTCGTGGACCGTGTTAGGTATCTCACCATGCCGGATGATCGGCGCGACGGATCATGTAACAGGAATCGCGCGACGTGGAAGTTGACACGTTTTACGAAATGTCGGATTGACCTTCCATCCATTCTCGACCATTATTGACAACATGGAACGCGTTTCAGATTCTCCGGCCACGCCACGGGAAAGGCCACCGATCATGTTCAGGCGGAGATCGGGTTTCACGCTCGTCGAACTCTTGGTAGTAATTGCCATCATTGGAGTCCTGATCGCGTTGCTGCTTCCCGCCGTCCAAGCGGCTCGCGAGGCAGCAAGACGCATGCAGTGTGCAAACCACTTGAAGCAAATCGCCCTGGGGATCGCTTCGTACGAAACATCGTGTGGAATGTTTCCTCCAGGGCGCGTCGGGCATGACCTGGCCGGTACCGAGCCTTACACGCAAGTCGGAACGAGCGGCTTTGTAGTGATCCTGCCTCAAATCGAACAACAGGTGCTGTACGACATGTTCGATTTTCGCGATGGCCCCTGGACCTACACCGCGACATGGTACTTGACCACCAACGGCAGGGCCATCGGCGAACGTCCAAGCGTCTATGTATGTCCGAGTGATGACTCGGAGCCATATGCTCAGACCACCGTCGTGGGAGGAGCTTACGTCACGGACGGGAAGCCCGCGGCCACCGGCAGTTACGCACTGGTTGCCGGAACCATCGGTGCCGCTGGTGGTCTGTCGCAAGCGATGAAGTACAACAACACGGGGCTTTTCTTCTATAACACTCCGCTCAAGGTGGGTGACGTGACCGACGGCCTCAGCCGCACCATGTTCGTCGGCGAAGTGGTCGAAGGCCACACGCTCGACTCGTCCAACATCTGGAGCCGCAACCTACGAGCCATGGACACAAGTCGCTCGACCTCCAATCCGCTGAATACCTGGCCCGGCGAACCGATCTACATGACCAACTACGGGCTGAAAGTCAACGGCGCTTTCGCCAGCCGCCATCCGGGTGGCGTCAATTTTGCCTTTGGCGACGGCCACGTGCAATTCGTCGAAGAGAATATCGCGTTGGACGTCTATCACTCGCTGGCAACGCGCGACGGCGGCGAGGCGTTCTCGGAGGATTACGAGAGGTAAGTCAGTTCCGTGGTGTTTCAAGCGAGAATCGCGAACGGACACATCGCTAAGACCCGGAGCACAACTTATGAGTGAAACGCGACACGTGCATCTTTCCGAGGCGGTGCCTCGCATCACCGCAATCACGGTGGCGGTCGCCTTGATGGTCACCACGGGTTGCGGCGATGGTCGGCCGAAACGTGTTCCCGTCTCCGGCCAGGTCCTTATCGACGGGCAACCGCTCAAGTATGGATTCATCCGACTCGAACCTAAAGGAAATCGGTCGGCGACCGGCGAGATTGGCCCTGACGGCCGTTTCACGTTGACCACATTCGAGAAGGACGACGGCGCGGTGCCGGGTACCCATCCTGCCATGATTCTCGCCGCCGAGGCACTTAGCTCGACCAAGCAGAAGTGGCACGCCCCGAAAAAGTACGCCAACGCGAGACTCTCGGGTTTGACCGTT
>DOEZ01000597.1 GCA_003532715.1 Planctomycetaceae bacterium | reverse complement strand
AGCCCCGCTCGGCCCAACCCGGTCGTCCACTGGCAATTCGACGGGAACGTGACGAACTCGGGCACGGGTGGCAGCACCTATGACGGAACGATGGTGACTGGCTCGCGCGGAAGCTACACGTATGAGGCCGGCCCGACCGGTTCCGGCCTCCAAGCTCTCCGACTCGATAACGAGGGGGACGAACACTTCACAGACGGCAACTACGTGAGCACGCCCTATGTCATGACCGACGAGGGTACGATCAGCTTCTGGTGCAAACCGAACAACACAAGCTGGTTCAACTACATGAGCCTGTTCGATAATTCGGGCGATCCGTCCCTTTCTGATGCTAATCGCGCGAACGACTGGGAGATGTGGATATACAACAACGGACAAGCTCGGTGGCGGGTCGAGGCCGGTTTTGCCACGGCCGACCTCGACGATTTCGGGGGAATCGGCGAGTGGCAGCACATCACCGCGTCGTGGCAGCAATACGAGGGAGTCCAAAAAGCCAGCATCTTCTTATATGTCAATGGCGAGTTCGTCAGCGGCACGGACGACACTTGGGTCAATCCGGGTAGCATGTTCTTCCTTGGCGGCGGCCACGACCTCAACGAATACGCCGTCGCCTCCTTCGCCGATTTTCGTATCTACGACGTGGCGCTGACGCCCGAACAAATCTCGCAGTTGGCTCAGTTGGACACCGCGCCCATCCCCGGCGACGCCACCGGCAACAACATCGTCGACGACGACGACGCCAAGCGGCTGGCGGCCAACTGGGGCGCCACGACGCTGGCGCCGGGACTCACCTGGTGGGAGATGGGCGATTTCAACAACGACAATGTGATCGACGCCCGCGATGCGGCAATCATGGCGGCCAACTGGGGCTATGGCCCGTCCGAAGCCACGGCCGTGCCGGAGCCCTCGATGTGGTTACTGCTGACAGCTTCCTTGGCAATTCTGCTGGCGCGCCGTCAACGATAGAAATCGACCCGCCGAAGTGTGGCCGGCAAACGGCCGGAACATGGAAAAGGCAACGTTTCATCGCGGCGGGACGGCATGAGCCATCAAGCTCGTGCCGTTCCGCCGTTTCGTGTCGGTCGAACCGGCTATCGCGCCGGGCCAGTCGTCTCCGGCTTGAGCGAGTCGGGCAAATCGGCTTCCTCGAGCGCCGGCTGGTTCTTGAACGGGTTGTACAGCGGATCGCCCACCAGCACCATGACCCATGAATTGAACGGCTGAGTTCGATAATAGACCTCGACCAGCGTGTGTTTGCCCGTCAGAAACAGCGAGAAGAATTCGTCGGGCTTGGGAAACGAGAAAAGGTACGGCTCGTACACCGGCCCGAGCGTCGCGGTGATGCCGTCCTCGATCATGGCGCTGCACCAGACCGTTGCCTCCGGCTTCTGCAAGGTGGCCGCTTCGCCGCTGGCTAGGTGGTACCCAACCGCGCCGGTCCGCCATTCGAAGGCGTCGACGTACTTCGACAGCGAATACCAGCCGCAGTAGAGAGCCGCGTCGGGACACTCGCCCGGCTGGAACAGCTCGGGCTTGTCGTTGAGCACGACCTCCAGCGACGTGTGCTTTCGCAACCGCTCGGCCAGGTCGCGAATCGACTGGTCGTAGGCTTCGTACGAGCCGGGCTGAGCCTTCTCGGCGTCGAAGGTCATCCCTCGCGCGTCGAGATACACCTTGCCCGAAAGCCCCTTCGCCTCCGCCGCGACCGCTCGGTCGACGAGCCCCTTCGCCAGCGCCAAGGTCGGGGCGGCGAGCCGAGCGACCATGAGCACCGACGGATCGCCCCCGGCGCGGCCGCCGAACCCGTGATACAGCAAGTTCGGCTGCCATCGGTCCAACGGATAGTCGTTTCGGCGGATCAGCGAAAGCTCGCTGTCGAAACTCGAATAGGTCTCGTTCTTCTCCAGGGCCTGAAGCTCCTGGTCGACAAAACCGATTGCGCCGAGCAACCCGTCGTGCATCTGAATCAAGTTGATGAGCTGCGCGTCGCGCGACACGCTGGGAGGCAGCGAGCCGAGAGCGGCGATACCCTGTTGAAGTCCCTGCATGCGCCCGTTGAGTATTTCCATCTGCATAGCCTGCTCGGGCTGCATCTGCTGCCGGGCCTGGGCGGCCACCCGCAACATCTGACTGCCCCCGCCGATCATCAAGAGCCCTTGCTCCAAAGTGCGGCCCGCTTCTTGGCGTTTGGCGTTGTCGGGAATGGCCATGAACTGGCCTTGCGCGGCGCCCATGGCTGCTTCGAGGCGTTTGGCCACCTCCGGCAGGGGCGAGTCGGCGGCCGTCGGCGCCCCGGCCTTCGGCTCGCCGCCGCTGCCGAGCGACTCCAACATTGACACAAGCTGGTCGACCTGCTTGATCTGATTTCCTCGCACCCGTCCGAGAAACTCCTTGCGCTCGGCGATCTCGGGCGAGCCCGCGTCGCGCCGGCCGATTTTCAGTGGCACGTCCTGGCAGGTCACGAAGCAGCGGATCCGCGAGGCGCGATCATCCTCGAAAAGCCACTGCCGAATCGCCGGCCGCGTCTTCGTCTCCCAAATGTGACGGCTGAGCGTCTGAATCGGCTTCCCCTCGAGCAGCAGAATATGCGACTCGGGCACGCCGCGAACCTTGGCATAGTGTTTGGCCAACTCTTGCGACTCGGCGCTTTCGGCCATCGCGACGATGCCGATCTGGTTCGGCGCGAGTTCGGCGCGCGCGAGCGCGGCCAAGGACAAGCCTATCACAAACGACAGGGAAACGTGTCGCAGGATCATCTCCAATTCTCCATGTGCTTCGTTTTTCGGGGGCAAATAGTCGATGGTCAATTCTACCGCGAAAAAGCCGATGTGGCGACCGCTTGGTCCTCCAACCCGAATTATTCGCAAAACACCTACTAACCCGAAGCGCAAGCGAGAGGTGNNCGAGAGGTGCCCAACGCCTTACCCTTGCCGGCGAGTCTGCCTGCGGGGTATTGCCCATCGCCCCACAATCACGGGCTCGTGAACCGCCCTAGTTAGAAGCTCCAGAGCAGCACGGCCGAATAGTCGAGGTCGTTGAGTTTGCCGCCCGGATTGGGATTGTTGAAGCGGTCGGTCGCGACGATCTTCAGGCTCAGATTCTGCTCCTCGTTCAATAGCACCTCCCAACTCGTCTTTGCCACCACGCGGCATTCGCTGAACGAGGTCACGTTGGGGAAGTACTCGGCGGAGCCCTTGATCTTCTGCCGTTTGGTCATCTGGTGTTCATATTCGGCGCCGAAGTTCAATTCGGGGACGCACTCCTCATCGAGTCCGCCGACCTCCTGCGACGCACCACCGCCGAAACGTGTCGTCAGGGTGGTCTGTTCCGTGTCAATCAGTCGATAGCCCAAGCCCGTCGTACCCACCACGCGCACGTTCCACGGTTGGAACTGGTCGTAATCGGTTGTCTGTTGCACGAACCAGGTCCACGGCGTTTTTTCATCAAGCCACTCGCAACGTCCCGCGAAATTCAAACGATTGGCCGTTTCGACCGATTGGTTGTAGTTCTTGTGGTAGTTTAGATCGAGCGAGATAGCGTTGCGATTGGTCTTCCGCTTGCCCGAGGCTCCCAGACGGATGTTGAAAGTGTTGCTGTTTCCCGACGAACCATCGAGTCCCATCTCGAAGCTGCCCTTCCACGGATGGAGTGCGGAAAGATCAAGGTGATACCACGGCGCGCGCTCGATGACCACCGATTCGAACAAACTCGGCAATCCGTCCTCGCCTATCTCCTTGTCGTCCCCCGTCTCCTCTTGTTTGTCTTCTTCCTTGTCCTCTTTCTTGTCTCTCGATTCCCCCTCTTGGTTTTCCTTGTCGTCCTCCTTCGCACTTGCCTCGGCCGGGTCGGAAGAGGCGTCAAGCCATTGCGATGCGGCCAATAACGGCGTCGACACGTGTTCTTCGTCGGCAAGCCAGGGAACGGGCGAGCCAATGATGGGCGACGACGAAACCAGAAATCCAGCGATCCCCGGCGAGTCGACCGGCGGGAGGCGATGAAGGCCCGAGACGGAGACGGCCGCCAGGAACTCACTCGACAATCGGCTCTCAGGGTCGACCGGCGGTAAACGTCGTATCGCGTAATCGACGGGCGGCGATGCGAACAGGCTTGTCGCGGACGTCGCCGCGCTACCAGTCGCGGTGGCAAAAGACGATTCGTCCGACCCGCGTCCCGAATACGACGGACACTGGCCCAGCGCGTCGCCGACGCATCCAAGCAACAGTAAACCGCATAGGATCTGGGGGATGAACCGAACCAAGACGCTGCTCTCAAAGCCGGTTGGCGGGCTATCCCGGATTACTCACGACGCCGCCAGTTCGCGACCAATCCGGGCTATTGGGGATCAGCGGACGCTAACAAAATCCCCAGGCGTGAACAAGACCAACCGACCTTCACCGCCGATATATCCCCCCGGATAGAGGCGCATCCACCGTCATAAATCAGTACTTACAGAGGGGTTGCGCAACCCATGCATCAAACCTGTTCGGGCACGATGAACGGCTCGCGATAGGCTCGGGTCAGCATGGCGTTGGCCGCGTCGTTGTCGACGAACCGCTCGCGCTGGGCGTCGAATTCCAACAGGGGGCCGACCTGGTACGTCGAGTCGTCGAGCTCGACCCCCGCCACTTCGAGGTTTTCGAGCAACTTCTCGAAGCTCGCCGCCACTCGAGCGTCGTCGCCCATGTACCCCGGCTTCTCGCCAAAGGGCACCTGCTTGCCCAGCCGGTAGGAGATGTTGCC